>JAJISK010000023.1 GCA_022848785.1 Thermoplasmatota archaeon | reverse complement strand
TCTCCGAGTTGATGCGGAAGTAGGCTTGCAGGGGTTGCTCCACCTTGACCCCCTTCGGGACGTAGACGAAGCTTCCGCCGCTCCAGACAGCGGTGTTCAGGGCAGCGAACTTGTTGTCCTCAGGCGGGATGAGGCTCGCGAAGTATTCCTTGAACATCTCCGGGTACTCCTTCAGCGCTGCGTCCGCGCCCATGAAGACGACGCCTTGCTCCTCGAGGTGTTTCAGGGTCTTGTGATAAACCACCTCGGAGTCGTACTGGGCCCCCACCCCGGCCAGGAACTTGCGCTCGGCCTCGGGGATCCCCAGCCGATCGAAGGTTTCCCGAATCTTAGCCGGAACCTCATCCCAGGATCGGCTCTCCTTCTCCGAGGGCTTGAGATAGTAGCGGATGTCGCCGAAGTCGATGTCGTCGAGGTCCCCGCCCCAATCGGGCATCGGCCGCTCCAGGAAGTGCTTGTACCCCCGGAGGCGCATCTTGAGCATCCAGTCAGGCTCATCCTTAAGCCCGGAAATCTCCCGGACGACGTCCTCGCTGAGGCCCTTGGCGGTCTCATAGACATACTCGATGTCGTCACGGAATCCGTACTGGTACTCTCGACTCACCGTTTCCTGTTTGAGGGCCATGCTAAATCACTTCCGCAGGAGCTTCTTCCTTTATCCACTTGTACCCCAGCTCCTCCAGTTTCTGGGCCAGGTCACTGCCACCCGAGCGGGCGATCTTGCCGTCCACCAGGACGTGGACAAAGTCGGGCGTCACGTAGTCGAGGAGTCGCTGGTAATGGGTAATCAAGAGGATGCCCACCTCGGGGCTCGTGTAGTGATTGATGGCCTCGGCCACGGTCCTCAATGCATCAATGTCCAGGCCCGAGTCACTCTCGTCGAGGATGGCAATCCGGGGGGCGAGGACGAGCATCTGGAGAACCTCTGCCTGTTTCTTCTCCCCGCCCGAGAAGCCGTCGTTTAGGTATCGGGCCCCGAAACTAGGGTCCAGCTTCAAGAGGCGCATCCGCTCATCCACGTAGGCGAAGAACTCGGGGATTTCCATCTCGTTCTCGGGGTGCATCCGCTTGTAGGCCGCGTTCAGGAAGCTCCCCATCTTGACCCCGGGGACCTCTTGGGGGGACTGGAACCCGAGGAAAAGGCCCAGGCGGGCCCGGTAGTGAGGCAGGAGTCCGAGGATGGAGGTTCCGTCCAAGAGAACGTCGCCCTCGTAGACCTCGTATCGAATCTGGCCCATGAGAACGTGGGAAAGGGTGGATTTTCCGCTGCCATTGGGCCCCATCAGGGCGTGGATCTCGCCCGTCTTTACGGTCAGATCCAGGCCGTGAAGGATGGCCTTCCCATCGACTCCGGCGTGCAGATTCTTGATCTCGAGTACGCTCATGCTCAATGACCTCTGGACGGTCTCCCGGATCTCTCCGAAGCAATAACGCCGTTATTATATAAGCGTAATCCGCCTGGCATTCGCCGGCGATAACGGGCCGCAACTTTTTATCTGCCACGGTCCATATCACCCCGTATTGAACGCAGACGACCTGGGCGGGCGCCAATGGTGTGAATACGCAGTACCGGAGTTTCTTCCGGCGCTGCGTGCCGGAATCGCGTACAACCTCGCCACCGAACACCATCTGAGTCAGCGGGAGATCGCCGAGCGCATGGGACTCACGCAGGCGGCCGTCAGCCATTACATCACGAGACGGCGCGGACGCCGTCCCCGAAGGCGGGATCACGGGCTGCGCAAATACGGGGAGCGGCTGGCGTCTCGGATCATCACCGGACTCTCCGGCCCCAGGCTCACCGCGGCGATCTGCGGAGCCTGTACCTCCTATCGAAGGACGGAGGGAGTCGGCCCGTGCTCCTGCATCCTCGACGGGGTCTCGAAACCCGACTTCCTTCTCGCCCTCGGGGAGCCAGGCGGGTTTCCCAAGCAACCTTGCGAGACCTTTGTCGTCGAACGACTGTTGCCGTTCGTCCGCTCCGAGATCGCCAGGCGACTCGTCCCCGAGCGGGGCCAGGTTCGCGTGGCCCCCCTCCTCGGCGTCAGCCAACCCGCCGTGAGCCAGTACATGAACGGGCGGCGCGGGGAGGATTCGACTCTCAAGAGCCACCCTGCCGTGAAGGAGCAGCTTGCCGGTTTGGAGCGGCGCCTCGTTGAGGGCGCCCTAGACTCGGACCGGAAGCAGGCTCTGTGCGACGCATGCGTCCGGATCCGCTCCCAGCTGCTCGAATCCGACAGCCTCCTCACGGCATGAGTGGTCGGACGGGAAACCCATCCCCTCGTCACCAAACCCTTAAAATCCCCTCTCGATTTCCTCCGAGGCCGCATGAGAGAGAAGAACTACTTAACCGATAACGCCGTTATTCGGCCCAGGTTTCAGGAACGTTCATGCCAATCCAATTGGACATCCTAGACCTCCATGCCGGAATCGAGGGGAAGGAGATCCTCCGAGGCATCAGCCTCTCGGTTCGGCAGGGGGAAATTCACGCCTTGATGGGGCCGAACGGCAGCGGAAAGTCCACCCTCGCGTACGTCCTCCTCGGGCATCCGGGCTACCGCGTCTTCGACGGGCAGGTCCTCCTGGACGGGGAGGACCTCCTGGCCATGGACACCGACGAGCGCGCGCGCCGCGGGTTGTTCCTGGGCTTCCAATACCCGACGGATCTACCGGGGGTCAAGATGCGACGCTTCCTCCGGGAGTCCTACCGTTCCGTCTGGCCCGGGGAACCCGACGGGGAGGCGTTTGATGCGCGGGTGCAGGAGGAGCTCGGGAATCTGGGCATCGACGACACCTTCCTCGGTCGGTACGTGAATCAAGGTTTCTCCGGGGGGGAGAAGAAGCGGGCGGAGGTCCTGCAGATGGCCCTGTTCCGGCCTCCCCTGGCCGTCATGGACGAAACGGACTCCGGCCTCGATATCGACTCCCTTCAAGTCGTCTCCGACGCCATGAATCGGCTCGCCCAGGGGGGCACGGGCATCCTGCTCATCACGCACTATCAGCGCATTCTCCGGTACATCGTCCCGCAGGAGGTGCATGTCTTAGTCGACGGACGGATTGCCCGGTCGGGAGGCAAGGACTTGGCGGCCGAGCTGGAGGAACGGGGATACGATTGGTTGCGGGAGGAGGCGTAAAGATGGTGGGGAAGCTCGAGGAGAGCGCGTTGGACACACGGGCCATCCGACGGGACTTCCCTGTCCTGGACCAAAAGGTCCACGGGAAGCGATTGGTCTACTTGGACAACGCGTCCACGTCCCAGAAACCGCGTCCTGTGGTCGAGAAGATGAACGAGTACCTCAACCTCTACACCGCCAACGTCCACCGGTCAATCTACGAGCTCGGGGAGCGGGCGACGGAGGCGTACGAGGGCGCACGAGACAAGATCCAGGCGTTCCTCAACGTCCGAGCCCGGGAGGAAGTCATTTACACCAGCGGGACCACGGAAGCCATCAACGCCGTGGCCTACAGCTGGGGAATGAAGGGCGGCCTTCAGGAAGGAGACGAGATCGTCTCAACGGTCATGGAACACCACTCCAACACGATTCCCTGGTACTTTCTACAGGACAAGCTCGGCGTGGTCCTCAAGTGGGTCGACATCCACGACGACGGCACGCTCAAGATGGAGGACTACGACGAGCTCATCACCCCCAGGACCAAGCTCGTCACGGTCACCCAATGCTCCAACGTGTTGGGGACCATCAACCCCGTGGCGGAGATCGCCAAACGGGCCCACGAGGTCGGGGCCCTCTGCCTCGTCGACGCGGCCCAGTCCGCGCCTCACATGCCCGTGGACGCCCAGGCCATCGACGCCGACTTCCTGGCGGTCTCGGGCCACAAGATGCTGGGGCCCACCGGGATTGGCGCGCTCTGTGGGCGGGAAGACATCCTGGAAGAGATGGAGCCCTTCCTCGGGGGTGGGGAGATGATTCGGGAGGTTCACCTCGGATGGGCCCGCTGGAACGACTTGCCGTGGAAGTTCGAGGCGGGGACCCCCAACATCATGGGGGCCATCGGCTTCGGGGCGGCGGTCGACTACCTGGAAGGTCTCGACATGCATCGCGTCCGGGAACACGAGAAGGCCCTCACCGCCTACGCCCTCGAACGCCTCGCAGGAATCGAGGGTCTCCGCGTGTACGGACCCACGGACGTGAACCAGCGGGCCGGCGTCGTCTCCTTCTTACTCGAGGGCGTCCACCCCCACGACATCGCATCCATCCTGGATTCGGAGGGCATCGCGGTGCGGGCAGGCCATCACTGCGCCCAGCCCCTGATGGACCGGCTGGACGTGCCCGCCACCACCCGGGCGAGCTTCTACCTGTACAACACGGCGGAGGAGGCCGACCGTCTCGTCGAAGCGCTGAAGAAGGTCAAGGAGGTTTTCCGGCTGTGAGCTACGAGATGTATCAGGAGGCGATCCTGGACCACTACCAGAATCCCCGAAACAAGGGAGACCTGGCTCCCGCCGACATCTCGGCCCGGGAAGACAACCCTCTCTGCGGGGATGATATCGCCCTCTATCTCAAGCTCAACGACGCCAGCGTGGTGGAAGACGTGAAGTTCCAGGGCCAGGGATGCGCCATCAGCCAGGCCTCCGCTTCCATGCTCACGGTCAAGCTCAAAGGGAAGACCTTGGAGGAGGTCCTCGCCATCGACGAGGACGCCGTATTGCAGACCCTCGGCATCCCCATCAGCCACGCCCGCCTCAAGTGTGCCCTCCTCTCCTTGAGCACTCTCCGGATCGGGCTCAAGGCCTACCAAGAGGACGGCGCCTAGATGCAACGCAGCGTGGCGGGTTCTCCAGGCCGCAGGCTCGAGGAAGCACCCGTCATCCGACTCATCGGGAACACGCCGCTCCTCCCGTTGAACGCGAAGACCTGGGGTTTCGAGGGGGTGACCCTCCGGGCCAAAGCGGAGTGGTTCAACCCCGGGGGCAGCGTGAAGGATCGGCCCGCGCTCTGGATGGTTCGGGCCGCCCTCAAGCAGGGGGCGTACCGCGACGGGATGTCCCTTCTCGACGCGACGTCCGGAAACATGGGTATCGCCCTTGCCATGCTCGGAGCGGCGCTGGGTGTCCCCACGAAACTGGTCATCCCGTCCAACGTGAGTCAGGTAAGGCAGAACATCCTGCGCTCCTTTGGAGCGACGCTCGTTCTCTCGGACCCCTTGGCCGGGACGGACGGCGCGCAGCGGGTGGCGCTCCGCATCCAGACCGAGGAACCCGAGGCCTACCTCTACGTGGACCAATACAACAACGCCGCGAATTGGACCGCCCATTACGAGAGCACAGGCCCGGAAATCCTCGACCAGACCGAGGGCCGGGTGACCCATTTCGTCGCGGGCGTGGGTACAGGCGGAACCCTCATGGGCACGGGGCGCCGCCTGAAGGAGGACGACGCCACGACCCAAATCATCGGATTCCAGCCGGCGGAACCCCTCCACGGCATCGAGGGACTCAAGCACATGGAGACCTCCCTGCAGCCGGGGATCTTCGATCCCTCCCTTCAGGACCGTGCCCTGTTCGTGGAGACCGAGGAGGCTCAGCGTTATGCGCGCCTCCTGGCTGAGCGGGAGGGGCTCCTGGTGGGCACCTCCTCGGGAGCGGCCCTGGCAGCCGCCCTCCAGGTGGCGGAAGGGCTCCATGAGGGCACCATTGTGACCGTTTTCCCCGATGCGGGCGAGCGTTACCTCAGCGAGCGTTACTGGGAGGAAGGCTAGGTGCTGGAGCTCCCCGAGAACCTGCTTGAAGAACTCCGCCGGCACGCGGAGGAGGGGTACCCTGCCGAGGTGTGCGGCCTACTCCTGGGCCTCGATGGGAAGGTTCGGCGCATCACGGCGACCCGGCGGGCGACGAACCTTCGGGCCGCTACGACACGCGACCGGTACGAGGTCGACCCCCAGGACATCGTCGACGGGGACCGCGAAGCCCGGGAGAGGAATCTCATGATGCTAGGCTTCTACCACTCGCACCCCGACCATCCCGCGGCCCCCTCCCGGTACGACACGGAGCGGGCGTGGCCGTGGTACTCCTACGTCATCCTGGCCGCCACGGCGGAGGGGGCGGGGCAAGCGAACGCGTGGCGCCGCGAGGGGACCGGGATGGTGGAGGAATCCTTGAGGTTTATTAGTCCTGGGAAAGTAGGAGAGAGTGAGCATGAGTAAGCCTCGCGTGACCGTTCGCATCCCCACGCCCCTGCGGCAGTACGTGGGGGACCGCGACAGCCTCGACCTAGAGGGGGAGACGGTCCAGGAACTCCTGGACGGGCTCGTCGATCGATACGGACCCCTGAAGCGGTACCTCATGGGGGAAGACGGGAAGCTCCGGAACTTCGTGAACGTCTACGTGAACGACCAAGACATCCGGTACCTGGAACAAGAGAACACCGCGGTGGACGAGGGGGATACCGTCATCATCGTCCCCAGCGTCGCGGGGGGGGCTTTCCCCAACGTCACCCTGGGGCCCCGCCCGGTCCGGGAAGGTCTCACCCAGGAGGAAATCAAGCGGTACAGCCGCCATCTCATCCTCCCCGAAGTGGGGTTGGAGGGACAGGAGAAACTCCGCCGTTCCAGCGCCCTGATCGTGGGCGTGGGGGGCCTCGGGGCTCCCCTCGGGATGTACCTGACCGCGGCGGGCGTCGGGCGCCTCGGCCTGGTGGACTTCGACGTGGTAGAGGAGAGCAACCTGCAACGCCAGGTCCTGTTCGACACGAAAGACCTGGCCCGGCCAAAGCTCGAGGCGGCCCAGGAAAGGCTGGAGGGGCTCAACCCGGGCGTGCAGGTGGAGACCCACGAGGCCCGCCTCACCAGCGACAACGCGTTGGATATCCTTCGGGACTACGACGTCGTCATCGACGGGACCGACAATTTCCCCACCCGATATCTGGTCAACGACGCCAGCGTCTTTCTGGGGAAGCCCAACGTCTACGGGAGCATCTTTCGCTTCGAAGGGCAGGTCTCCGTCTTTGACGCCGCCCAAGGCCCTTGCTACCGCTGCCTCTACCCCGAGCCGCCGCCCCCGGGCCTTGTCCCGAGCTGCGCGGAGGGCGGGGTCCTCGGCGTCCTGCCGGGAGTCGTGGGCAGCCTGCAGGCCACGGAGGCCCTGAAGGTCCTCCTGGGGAAGGGGGACGCCCTCGTGGGCCGACTCCTCCTCTTCGACGCGATGAAAATGCGCTTCCGGGAGCTGAAGCTGCGGAAGGACCCGGGCTGTCCGGTGTGCGGGGAGAACCCCACCGTGACGGAGCTCATCGACTACGAGGCATTCTGCGGGCTGGGGGAGGAGGACGCCTTGGATAGCGCGCTCCAAATCGACGTGACGGAGGCCGCCGCCATGATCGAGAGGGGGGATGCGACGCTCCTGGATGTCCGCGAGCCGATGGAGTGGCAGATCGTCCACATCGACGGGGCCAAGCTCATGCCCGTGGGCGAGGTCCCGTACAAGGTCGGGGAGCTCAGCACGGCGGACAACATCATCGTCCAATGCCACACCGGAGCCCGTAGCGCCCGCATCACCCAGTTCCTCCGTGACCTGGGTTTCCAACGGGTCTGGAACATGGCCGGGGGCATCGACGCATGGGCGGCGCAGGTCGACCCGACCCTCACGCGATACTGAACCGCTCCCATCGGTGGCTCCCGGGGGAGGCCAGGCATGGTTAAGCGGATCCTCTTCATCTGCGTGGCGAACAGCTTTCGTAGCCAGATGGCAGAGGGGTTCGGGCGCCACTACGCCGCGCGGAGGGTCCTGGTCCGAAGCGGAGGGGTGAAGCCCGCCTCGGAGGTCAGCCCCACGGCCATCCGTCTGATGTGGGAACGGGGCATCGACATCTCCCGCCATACGCCGAAGGCGGTGGACATGGCCTTTGCGAGTCAAGCGGACCGCATTGTCACGATGGGCTGCAGCCCCGAGGACGCGTGTCCCGCGGACGTCCTAGACCGGGCGGAGGAATGGTCCCTCCCCGACCCGGGAGGGATGGGAGAGGCAGAGGCCAGGGAACTGCGTGACGCGATCGATCGTCGGACCCAGGCCCTATTGGACGAGCTGTAGAGCGATTCCAAAGCAACCTTTATTCCTCGGGGACCCTTTCTTCGTCGGGGACGAGAGGATGACCGCGGAGAACGTCACGCGCCTCGTCGGCTTGTGCAAGGACTTCGTTCTCGCCATGCTGCGGACGGAGGAAGCTGTCTCCCGAATGGATGAGGACCTCACGACGGAGGAGATGAAGGAGGCGTTGGGGGAGGTTCTCGGTTGGATCCAGGAGACGGATGAGATCCCGGAGAACTCCTTTACGCGGGAACTCGCCCGAGAGATCATCGGGCAACTCTCGAGCGTCGTGGTGCTGAAGGACTACAAGGGCTCGGCCGACCGCTACATCGCCTAGAGGCAGTCCCCGTGGCCGGCGTGCTCCTCCTGGATCCGTCGCTGGCCGGCATCAGCGGAAACATGCTCATCGGCTGTCTGCTGGACCTGGGGGCGGACCGCGCGTCGCTGGACGCTCTCATCCAGATGGCGTCGGAGGACGCGGGACAGCCCGTCGGCCTGGAGGCGAAGGGCGTCCGCCGCGCGGGACTGCGTGCCCAGTGGGCAGATTGGTCCCTGCCCCCGACGGAAGGCGAGAGGTCAGGTTCCGAGTTCCTTGCCGTCCTCAAGGAGACCAGCTCGGGCCTCACCCTGACCGACCAGGCTCGGGAGGTCGCGCTGCGGGCGGGCGACATCCTCGTGGAGAGCGAGGGCGAGGTCCACGGGAGGGACCCCGACACCACGCTCCTCCATGAGTTGGGATCGCTGGATACCCTCCTGGACCTCCTGGGAACCGTGACCCTGCTCGACGACCTGGACCTCTTGGACGGAAAGACCCAGATCGTCTCAACCCCCGTTGCGGTCGGAAGAGGGACAGTGGAGTCCCGGCACGGCCGCCTGCCGGTCCCTCCCCCCGTGACGGCCGAGATCCTGACCGCCTACGCAATCCCCTTTCACATGACGCCCGTGGACGGCGAATTCGCGACGCCGACGGGGGTGGCCCTGTTGGCCGCGCTGGTGGACAGTTTCGATCCGACCTTTACCATGCGGGCCGAGGCCATCGGCTACGGGGCGGGCGGCCGAGAGGTCGCAGGCCTCCCGAACGTCCTGCGGGCCATGCTGGGTAAGACCGGGCCGCCAGGGGAGGAGGTCATCTCGGTCTTGGAGACCAACCTTGACGACGTGACAGGGGAGGTTCTGGGGCACCTCGCCCAGCGCCTGACGGAAGCGGGGGTACTGGACTTTCACCTGGTGCCCACGGTGACGAAGAAGAACCGTCCGGGACACCTCCTCCAGGTCTTCACTCCACCTGGGATGGAAGACCGAATCGTCGGCCTGATCCAACGAGAGACGGGGACGTTGGGGGTTCGGGTAAACTACACCCAGCGTCGGATCGTCCTCGAGCGGGAGATGAAGACGCTTGAAGTCCCTGCGCTCGAGGGGGCGAAAATCCGGTTTAAGGTCGCGCGGGGCGCGCACGGGGAGGTGCTGAACGTCAAGCCTGAGTATGAGGACGTGCGAGAGGCGGCGGAATCCCTCGGGATTCCCCTCCGGGACGCGATTCAGCAGGCCGAAGAGGTCGGCCGTCAGCTCAGGCGAAAAGATTGAATCCTCCGGGCGTCGTGGTTCCGTCCTCATGGAACCCGTGGCCTGCCCGACCATCAAACGGAAGGACTTAGCCATCTTTCTCCAGAATCTCGATCCGCTCCCGAGTCCCAAAGACGACCTCGAGCAGTATCCCGTCCCGGCCGACATCGCCGCGGAGGTCCTCTTTCGAGCTTATGGCCACCGTGACGTCTGGCAGCGGCGGGTGGCGGATCTGGGATGCGGGAACGGCGTTCTGGCCATTGGGGCGGCCTATCTCGATGCCTCCCGGACCGTGGCCTGGGATCTAGACGAGGAGGCCCTGGCGGTCGCTCGCACCAACGCGGACCGGCATGGCTTGGAGGTCGCGTTCGCCCAGGGGGACGTCCGGGACTTCGCCGAGACGGTGGATACGGTGTTCATGAACCCTCCCTTCGGCGGCCAACGAAAGCACGCCGACCGGCCTTTCCTTGCGGCGGCCCTCCAGGCGGCCGATGTCGTGTACACCTTCCATAATGCCGCGACGGAGGATTTCATCGAAAGGGAAGTGACCCGCCTAGGAGCCGTCGTGGAAGACCGGAGAACGTATAAGTTCCCGCTGCCCCATCTCCAGCCATACCATCGAAAACGCGTGAGCGAGGTTGAGGTCGCGCACTATCGGATAGTGAAGGGAGACACATGAAGGCGGAAGTCGTATTTCCAGGTCAACGGGTTGCTGTGGTTGAAGAATACATCCCGGGCGAGGGGACGTACGAGCTCGAGGGAGACATCTACGCCTCCCAGCTGGGGGAGCTGAATCTCGATCCACAAGAGCGCGTCGCGCGAGTGCGGGGGTTCAACCCGCCCTTGGAACTCAAGGTCGGGGACATCGTGCTCGCCAGTGTGAAGGACAGCCGCCCGAGCATGGTCATCGTCGACGTCGAGGCCGTGGAAGGGAACGAGCGGGCCGTAACCGGACGGACGGAGGGCACCATCCACATCTCCAAGATCTCCGACCAATACACGGAGGATGTGAAGCGAGAGATGCGGATTGCAGATCTGGTCCGGGCTCGTGTGGTCCAAGTCAAGCCTTCGCTCCAGCTGACCACCAACGAGCCACCCCTGGGGGTCGTCCGGGGCCTCTGCACACGCGATCGTCGGCCCATGGTGAAACAGGGTCGGCAGCTCTACTGCGAGTCCTGCGAGCGGACCGAGCCCCGGAAGGTGTCCACCGTATACGACTCCGTTGTGGGCTGGAGAAAGGGTTAAGCCAAGGCCTCGCGTAGGCCGAAATCGCAGGGGAAAGCCTCATGGAGGAGAGCAAGGACGAGCTTACAGCGGAGGTCAAGCGGCTACGGGAAGAAATCGCCCAGCTTCGGGAGATGGTCGGCGCCCTGTTCGGCGTCGTATTCGAGGACATGGGGGACGAGGAGGGACCCGAGGATTTCCCCACCCGAGACGACCTGTCGATGTACAACTGATTCTGTGTCTTCCCTGAACGCGCCGCCGGGGCGCCCTTCCGCAATGACCCGGTCCCGTCCCGGCGTCCCCTGCGGAGCCCTACGGGATCTTCCCTCGGAGGATGGTCTCAAGGAGGGATGAGTCCAGGTTGCCTCCCGAGACCACGCAGACGACCCTCTCACCCTCGACCCCTCCCGTCAGCGCCGCCGCGACGGAGGTGGCCCCCGCCCCTTCGACGACGATTCGGTGTCGTTCCAGCAGGAAACGAATGGTCTGAACAACTTCCTCCAAGGGGATTACCAGCGCGGCCGTCAGCAACTTGCGCGCGAGGGGCCACATCTCGGGATAGAGGAGGGGGTGGCCGATGCCGTCGACGAAACTCGGTTCCCGGACGACCTGTTGAGGAGCGCCGGC
>JAJISK010000022.1:6642-11465 GCA_022848785.1 Thermoplasmatota archaeon | reverse complement strand
GTGGTCCTCCTCAACGGGACGGAGCCACAGATCGACAAGACCTTCTTCTACGCCACGGGCATGCACGGGGGCATCTTCGAGGGGTGCGCCGCCGTCCTTCGTCCCGACGGGACCTTGTCCGTCCTGTCCTCCCAGCTGGAGGCCGACATCGCTCGGTCCCAGGACGTCCCCGTCGAGGTCTTCGCAGGGAAGGAGGAGAAGGCGAAGGCCCTCGAACGCCTGCTGAAGGGCGTCCGCACCCTGGGCATCAACGGGAACGAACTGACCTACGCGGGATATCGCCAGGTGGTCGAGGCCAATCCCGACGCGGAAGTCCACGATGTCTCCCAGGCGATCGTGAAGGCGCGCCAGGTGAAGGACGCCGCCGAGGTCGAAATGATCCGCGAGGCCTGCCGAATCGCGGTGGAGGCCTTCGAAGAGCTCCTGCCCTCCTTGGAGGTGGGCCGCACGGAGTCGGAGGTCGCGGCGGAGTTGAACTACCTCACGCAGACGAAGGGAGCCTCGGGTCCGGCCTTCCCCCCGATTGTCGCCTCCGGACCCAACGCGGCCTTGCCCCACCACGCCACCGCCGGTCGTCGCCTCCGCGAGGGGGACCTTCTCCTGATCGACTTCGGCGCCCGATACCGGGGCTACGTCTCCGACGTCACCCGGACCATGGTCTTCGGGAAGCCGGAGGAGAAGCAGCGACGCATGTACGACGTCGTCCTCGAGGCCCAGCAGGCGGCCATGGACGTGATGAAGCCGGGCGCCGACGGGAAGGCCATCTACGAACTCGCCCGCGACGTGATCGACGGCACGGAATTCAAGGGACGATTCATCCACGGTCTGGGTCACACCATCGGCCTCGCCGTCCACGATGGGACGGGGATGGGGTCCCAGCCCGGAACGACCCTCGAGGAGGGGATGGCCATGACCGTCGAGCCGGGGGTCTACCTGGTGGACTACGGCGGGGTCCGGATCGAGGACGACGTGCTGGTGACCGCCGATGGGATTGAAGTCCTAACCCCAGCGACCCGTGAGTTTCTGGAACTCTAGTCGGCGTGGGTGTGGTCCTTTCGATCGTCGTTGCATAGGGACCCGCCACACGTCGGGCAGTAGTAGAACTCGTCTGGGTCTCCTACATTCGTGCCACACTCGATGCACTTGGGCATTAGGTCGACCCTCTGGCGAATGGAATTTAGACCGCGCGGCCACAAGAAGGTATCGGGGCGGGTATCGCGAGGCCGATTATCAGCGCAGAAAATGGACTCACAGGGACTTTAAGCCCGCTCCGAGAAGAAACCCACGACTTCATGCGCCCGTTCTCCTCCTCCGCCCGGGCTTCGGGACTCGTCGTCCTGATGTGCCTCTCGGTCCTCCTCCTCTCCTCCATCCTCCCGGAGGGAGGGACGCCGACGTTGGTCACCCTCGAAGTGACCGGTGCGGGCACCCTACAGATTCCCGGGGGCAATGGCACCCTTGACTCGGAGCGCATGGCGACGATGTTTCTCCTTCTCTTCGGAACCTCACTCGTAGGCCTCTACGTGGCCTCACGGTACCTGAAGCGAAAGGGGAGCGGGTTCTCCCAGGAGACCATAGGTCGAACCAAGCCGAGGTCAGAGCGCGTCATCGAACTGGAACCGGGGGAGGTTTACCTCGTGACCCAGGGGCAGAATCGGGCCATGAAGGTCTTCACCCAGGCCCTCTCCAAGGGCCATCCGGGGCTTTGCATTACCCGCACCTACCCCGACAAGCTGAAGGAGAGCTGGGACCTGGATGGCGCCCGCGTCTACTGGCTCACCGACGACGGGACGAGGGCCAAGGGGGCCATTCAGTCCCTCGAGGACATGGAGGAGCGGGTCCGCAAGTTCCTCGAGGGTGTGGAGAAGGGGGTCATCCTCTTGGACGGCCTGGAATACCTTTTCGTCCAGTACAGCTTCACGGAGGTGATGAAGCTCCTCCAGGGGATGCGAGACGCCATGCCCGCCAGCGGCGCGAGGCTCATCATCCCCGTCGACCTCCTCGCCCTGGTCCGGAGGCAGCGGGCGCTCCTGACCCGCGAATTCCGGCAGCTCTAGTCTGCGGACTCAGGGCCCTTCCTTCTGCCCTTTCCGGAGAGCCATGTTCCGGTCCTTCGTCCGCTTGATGCGGCGCTCCAGATGCGCCATCACCTTGTGCATGGCCTGCGCGGCGTCCCAGTCGTAGTCGCGGGCGATGAGCAGGCCGTGTTCCGTCCCAAGGCGGGCCCGGATGGAGTACTTGGAACGGTCCCCCTGGCTCCGGTGAGTGACCACGTGGACATTGAAGACGGTGGGCCGGGCGATGTCGCTGATTCTCCGCAGCCCCCGGCCGATGACGGCGTAGAGGGTCTCATACGTCCACCAGTCATCCTCGTCAAGGCCGGAGATCTGGACCAGGACCTCGTCCCGCCGCCGCAGAGCCACGACCTGCTCCAGGAGGTCGGCCTGCGTCACGATCCCCGTCGGTCGCCCGTCCTCCACGACCACGACGCTCGAAATGTCCCGGTCCCGCATGAGGGCCGCCGCCTCCGCTCCGTTCCCCTCCGGGCCGATGACGATGGCCGGGGCTCTCATCACACTCCGGACCTCCACCTGCAGGGCGGTTTTCTGGCCCGCCCGTTCCCCCCGCGTTGCCCGACGGGGTTTGCCTTTCGTCAGGACTTCCACCATGTCCTTCACGCCGACGACCCCCGTCAATCGCCCCTCCTCGTCCACCACAGGGACCGATCGCTCGTCGAGGGATCGCATGAGGTCCCGCGCCTTCCCCAGGGATTCCCCCTCCTCCATTGTCTGGGGATCGGGGGTCATGATGTCTTGGATACGGAGCTCCGCGAACTCCTCGGTGTCCGCCAGGATCCCGACCACGTCGCTGCGGGAGATGAGCCCCACGAGGCGACCGTTCTCCACCACAGGGATGCCCCGGTAGCCGGAGGCGATGAGGTGCTCCGCCATGTGGGTCAGGGGATCCGACGGCTCCACCCGGGGGGGGCGGACGAGGATGCTGTCCACCCGAGTCGTGAGGGGCAGGTTCCTCCGCCGAAGAACGGTGGCGTAGGAGATCATCCCCAGAACCTCGTCCCCACGGGTCACTGGCATCTCGTGGAAGTCGTGGCGGCGCATCACCGCCAGCGCGTCAGAAAGCGTCTCCTCTGGCGCGGCCGTACGAAGGTCCGTGGACATCACATCCCGGACGCGGTAGTCGTGGATGCTTCGCCGTTCCATCCCGGCCCCTCAGTGACGGGCGCGGCGACCGAGTCGGTCGGAGTCGACATCGTCATATGGTCCCTTCCCATCAACTTTGTGATGGAGGTCCGGGCCCACGTGCTCTTCTACGGCCAGGTCCAGGGCGTCTACTTTCGCGACAACACCCGCCGGAAGGCGGAGGACCTCGGCGTCGTGGGATGGGTCCGGAACCTGCGGGATGGCTCCGTGGAGGCGGTTCTGGAGGGCCCTCAGGAACCGGTGGAAGCCCTCATCGAGTGGTGCCGGACGAGCCAGCCGTACGCCCGGGTTGCGGAGGCCAAGGTCTCGTGGGACGAGTACCAAGGCGCCTTCGAGACGTTTTCCGTGCGGCGCTAGGGCCGGTCGCCGTAGAGTCGGACGACGTTCTCCTCGTGGATGCGATGGACCTCTTCGCGGGTCGCGAGTCCTTCGCGGAGGAGGGCGGCGGTTCGTTTCGGAATGGTGCTCGGTCCCAGGACCGCTCCGGGACGTCGGGGGTCGTCCAGGTAATCCGTCTCCAGGAGGAATCGGAATCCCTTGGAGGCCGCTTCCCGCACGTGGTCTCCCTTGGCGATGACCGAGGGGAAGATCCCGAGGTTCTCCTCCGGGAGGACGGAGGCGTCGGCATAATGCTTCACGACCCGCCCTCGGGGAATCTCTACGCGATCCGCCAGCGAGGCGAGGTCCTCGAACAGCCCGGGAGAAGGCGTCTCCGTGTGGAGGATGACCGGACACCCGGCCTCACGGGCCAATTCCACCCCGTAGGCCATGATCTCGTTGGAACGGGTCCAAAGGTCCTCCTCGACGGTCCAATGGGGCCGCCCGATCTCGCCGATCGCATCGGCGTCCCCCTCCATGACGTGGGCCTGGGCGATCTCGAGGGCGGTCCGCATGGTCTCTGTTCCCCGCGCGAGGCCCCATCGCTCGCTCAGGGGAACCAACTCGGCCGGATGAGGCCCCAGGGCCACCAGCACATCCACGACCTCCAGGGCCCGCACCTGCTGGGCCATCCGGAGGGTCCGCCGGTAGGCGGCCTCAAAATCCTCGGGCCGGCGGGTGGGCAGGTCATCGTAGGGAACGTGGACGAGGAGGATTCGCGTCCCCCCGGAGCGCGCGAACTCCTGGACGGCTTCCACACCATGCCCCGAAGGACGGAGGTGGACGTGGTGGTCCGTGACGGGCAGGCCCCGCAGCTCCTCCTTCCAGGCCGACACGGGCCTTCCCGGAGGGGGCCGCCTTCAGCGAAGGAGGCCCGCTGCCTGAAGCTCAATGGTAATTTTCTCGACGGCTCGTGAAACGTCCGAGGGCTGTCGGGCCCCCGTGCATACCAGCTTGCCGCTTCCGAAGAGGAGAACGACTACCTTCGGTTCGTCCAGGCGGTACACGAGCCCCGGAAATTGCTCCGGCTCGTACTCCACGCGCTCCAACCCCAGGCTGATGGCAATGGCGTTGAGGTTGATCTCCTGCTCCAGGTCGGAAGAGGCCACGATATTCTGGACTTCAATGTCAGGGTCGATGTTGATATCAATGCCCGAATCCTTGATTTGCTTCGCGACCGTCCGAATGGCCGTGCCCACGTCCGCCAAGCTCTTGGCGCCCGTG
>JAJISK010000022.1:0-6545 GCA_022848785.1 Thermoplasmatota archaeon | reverse complement strand
CTGCTTCGCGACCGTCCGAATGGCCGTGCCCACGTCCGCCAAGCTCTTGGCGCCCGTGCAGACCACCTTGCCGCTGCGAAAGAGGAGAGTGGCCGTCTTGGGCTTCTTCAAGCGATAGATCAGGCCGGGAAACTGCTCCGGCTCGTACTCGGCCCCGCCCAAGGCCAGGGCGATGGCTTGCAAGTCCAATTCCCCGCCCAGCGAGGTGGATGCCACGACGTTTTCAATCTTGATTTTAGCCAATTGTCCTTCCTCCCAGGAAGCGCGCCTTATCCCTTTATATACTACTTAAAGACCCTTATAAGCCTTTTGGTCCTCCAACCCGTTCCGGGCGAAGGGAGAAATACCGTCTTTCCGTCGCCGGGCCGGGGAATTCCCGTGGAAAACGTGGACTATCCGGGTCGCTGGAAGCGGTGCCGCGCGTTCATGGAGGCCCAAGAAATCGACCTCCTGGCCCTGACGCCCGGGCCCAACATGACCTACATGACCGGATTTCTCGAGACGCCCGGCGAACGCCTTCTGACCGCCCTCTTCCCTCGGGACGGAGAGCCCTGGATGCTGGTGCCGACCCTCTACGAGGAACAGGTCCATCGGGAGGGGTGGATTGGTGACGTCCGTGTGTGGAAGGACGGGGACGACCAGGCGGCGTTCCTACTGGAACAGATGTCCGACGCGTCCGGGCTGGTGAACGTGGCCCTGGATACCCGGATGTGGGCCCGCTTCGTTCTGATGTTCCACCGGGCCCTGCCTGGAGCCCTTTTCCAGGACGCGGAGGGCCTCATGCAGGAGCTGCGGATTGTCAAGGGCCCCGAGGAGATCTCGATTCTGCGTCGGGCCCACGAGGCCACGGACCGAGCCATGGCGGCCGTGGTGGACTCCTTGGAGGAGGGGCAAGTCGAGCGGGACGTCGCGAACACGATTCGCAACGCCCTCATGACCGCCGGGGCCGACGCAACCTCCTTCCGCCCCATCGCCGCCTCCGGCCCCAACGGCTCGCAGCCCCACTACCGGTTCGGGGATCGCGTGCTCCGAAGAGGAGACGCCCTGGTCTTGGACTTCGGGGGCATGTTCGCCGGATACTACACCGACATCACCCGCACCGTCTTCCTCGGCAAGGCGGACGACACGCAGCGAAAGGTGTACGAGCTCGTGAAGGAGGCCAACGAGAGGGCCGTGGACGCCGCGCGGGCGGGCACCCCCGCGGAGGAGGTGGATCGGGAAGCCCGAAGGGTCATCACAAACGGCGGCTACGGCGATTACTTCATCCATCGGACAGGCCACGGAATCGGCCTGGAGGTGCACGAGGAGCCGTACATCGTCGAGGGTAGCAAACGGCCGCTCGAGGAGGGTATGGCCTTCAGCGTCGAGCCCGGGATCTACCTGCCGGACCGGTTCGGGGTGCGGATTGAGAACATCGTCCTCGTGCAGGACGGGCGGGCCCGGCGCCTCGACCGATACCCCCGGGACCTGCAGGTCATTTCGTCGTAGGCGCCGTCTCGGCCGCCGCAATGAGTCCGGCCAACAGGGCGTTTGTGGGTACGGGTTGACCCCGCTTCCGACCGAGACGGGCAATGGCACCGTTGATGGCGTCGATTTCCGTCCGCCGCCCGCGTTCCAGATCCTGGAGCATGCTCGACCGGTTCTCCGCCGTCGCCTGGACGACCGAAGCGACGCGCTCGAAGACGTCGTCTGCGATCAAGTCGGCGCCGTATCGAGCCGCGACCCGCACGCCTTCCTGGATCACGTCACGCACGATCTGCTCGGTCGCGCTCGTCCCGAGAACGTACCCGTTTGGGGCCCGGAGAAGGGCCGTGAGGGGGTTGATGCAGGCATTCACGATGGCCTTCAGCCAGAGTTCGGTCCGGATGTCCCCGACCAAGTGGCTCGACAGGCCGCTCTCATTGAATGCCTCCACGACACGGACCGCGTCCTCCCGATCCGCCCTCTCGAAGGGCCCGATGTAGGTATCCCCCGTCCCGGCGTGGTGCACCTCGCCGGGTCCCACGAACGTAATGCCCTGGTTGGTCACACCGCCTAAGACCCGGGCCCCGGAGGCAGCGAGCGTCTCCTCGTTCCCGAGGCCATTTTGGAGGGACAGGAAGAGAGCCGTTCCGACGAGGGACTTCAGGGCCCGCGCGGCGTTTGCCGTGTCGTAGGCCTTCACCGCCACGATGACAAGGTCGGGATCTGGCTCACGAGGTAGGACCTCGACGGCTTCCGGTCGTACGACGAGATTGGTCTTCCCGGTGATGCGCAGCCCTTGTTGGCGAATCGCCGCCACATGCGACTTTCTGCCCACGAGGACGGTCTCGTGTTTCCGCGACAGCAGGCCTCCCACGAGACTTCCCATGGCCCCGGCGCCGAACACGAGAACGCGCACGGCTGTTCCATCCTCCCGCGCGATAAAAAGCCTCAACCTTCGTGGTCCCGGCGGATCCGACGGGCCGCCCGATCCGCCAGGTGTAGAGGTTCGGGAATCCGGGTACGGCAAAGGCGCTGGACGAACCGAAGGGCCGTGAGATCGCTGATCCGATGGCCGGGAGAGACGTAGATGGGCTTGCCCTTCCCTGGCCGAAACGCATGTCCCACGACCTCCCCGTTCACCCGCACCGGAGTGGCCTCCCCCGGCGCCAGGATTTTCCGATCCGGCCGACCCATCAGGAGGCTCTTCGCCACCCCGATGGTGGGTCGATCGAGCTTGAGGCCCACATGGCATGCCACGCCGAACCGGTTGGGATGGAGGGTTCCGTTTCCATCCACCAAGAGCAAGGCGGGCGGGTCCTCGAAGCGGGCGTAACAGCGGGCCACGGGGTCGAACTCGCGATAGGCCAGGTAGGTCGAGATGTAGGGGAAGTCCACGGACGTCGTGAGGCCGATCTCTTCCCGGACCTCCAGGGTCTCCCAATCGAGGCCGACGGCCGCGGCGTACGCCATGGCACCCCGATAGGAGACGTCGAATCCCGCCACGTTGTCCGGTTCCTGGAAGCGGTCGGTCAACACGACCTGGGAGGCGAGGACCCGTTGTTCTCGACGCAGGGCGTCCAGGGGCCGATCCGTGCGAAAGTCCTGGAAGAGAACCCGATGAAAGTCTCGGAGCGCGCCACCGCGAACCGCGACCCCTTCCTCATGGAGGCGAGGGGTGGCCTCCCCAAAGGCCAGCGTGCCGTCGGCCCGCACCACCCGGTGCCATCCCGGAGGCCGATCCCTGCGAAGGAGTCGGAAGACAGGCACGGCGGCGCGGGCGTCTCCCAGGGCCTTCGCCAAGCCGCCGAACGTAGTGACGCGTCCCGGTTGCACTTGGGCCAGCAACTTCTCAACTTCTTGGCGAAACCGCACGTCCAGGTCCTGCCTTGCGAGGTGCGGCCTCGTATCCCCCCCGCACCCATTAATACGCCCCGTCGATTGGCGAGCCAGTGTCTCTTGCCGTCACCGACGGGACCCTGGTGACTCAGGATAAAGAACGGCGTGTGGTCCGCGGGAACCTCACCATCGAAGAGAACAAGATCCGAGAGGTCGGAGGGTCGGGGGACTCGGCGGATCGGCGCCTCGACGCCACAGGTTGCCTGGTCATCCCAGGGCTCATCGACGGCTACACCCGCTCTGCCTACGTGCTCTTGGGACCCCCTCGCGACGTGCCTTGGTCCGAGATGCACGTGGCGATGGTGGAATTGCAGGCAAGCTTGACGAAGCGAGACCTGGAGGTGGCGGCCGCACTCGCCACGGCGAACATGCTGGCGAGCGGGACCACCTGTTTTCTTGACCTCTTCACGTGGGAGGAAGAGGTGGGCCGAGCCGTCACCCAGGCGGGCATCCGGGCCGTGTTAGCTTGGACCGTCGAGACGGAGGAGGACCTCCCTCCCGCGCGCCGTTTCCTCCGCAAGATGCGGGACCGCGATCGTATCCAACCGCTGGTCGGATTGACCGGACTCATCGATCCCGACCTGGCGAAGGCCGTGGCCGAGCTCGCGCATGCCGGAGGAACCCGGTGGTGTCTGCCTCTTGCCGAACGGCGAGCGGATGTATATCGCTTCCAGCGGGATGCGGGGGCCCGACCGGTGGAATGGCTGGAGAGAGAGGGGCTTCTCTCGCCGGAGCTGCTTGCGGTTCATTGCGTCTGGCTGACCCTGAACGAGATACGGGCCCTCGCACGGGGCCAGGTCCCCGTCGTCCACTGCCCGAGCTCCAACCAGGTGACCGGGGCGGGAGGTCCCATGCCGCTCCCCGAGATGCTCCGCGAAGGGGTCGTCGTCGGACTCGGAACGGATTCGCCCTTCCTCAGCGGGGGTTTCAGCCTCCGGTCTGTCATGCGGGCCTGCGGGTTCGTGCACCGGGGCCACCGGTGGGATCCTACCATCGTCTCCGCGCAGGCCTTGGTGGACCTGAGTACGATTAGCGGTGCCCGAGCCTTGGGATTAGGGAGCGGAAGCCTCGAGCCGGGCGAAACCGCGGATTTCGTGGTCCTTCAACCCACGACAGGTCTGCCCGCCGAGCCTGGGGAAAGCTTATCCCTCCTCGCGTATGGAGGTCGGACCCTGCGGGTTCGGGACGTGGTCGTGGATGGAAAGCTGGTCGTGGAGGGCGGGGCAGTCCTCGGGTTTGACCGGGTCGACCTCCAGGAACACGTGGCCGACCTGAGGAGGGAACTGGGACTTGCGCATCTTGGGGATTGACGAGGCGGGCCGAGGTCCCGTGTTGGGCCCCCTCGTGGTCGCAGGGGTCCTGTGCGAAGACCAAGAGGAGCTACGGGGGCTCGGGGTGCGGGATTCCAAGCAGTTGACCCCCCGCCGGCGGGAGGCCCTCGCAGTGGAGATTGCCCGGGTGGCGACCTCCCATGTTCTCCGCATCACCGCGGCCGAGTTGGACGCATCGATGGAGGAGGAATCCCTGAATCGAGTCGAGGCCCGCGCCTTCGCCGAGGTCATCCGCGAGCTGGCTCCCGATGAGGTCATCGTGGACTGCTGCGACACGGACGAGGCTCGCTTTGGGGCTCGTGTCCTTCGGGACCTCGGATACGACCTCCCGCTGCGGGCGGAGCACAAGGCGGACCAGAACCATCCTGTCGTTTCCGCCGCTTCCATCGTGGCTAAGGTGGCGCGAGATGAAGAGGTGCGTCGGATCGGGTTCGAGTTGGGACAGCCCGTAGGGAGCGGTTATGCGCACGACCCCAACACCCGCGCCTTCCTGAAGCAGTGGCTCACCGTCCACGGAGAGATGCCGCCCTACACCCGTCTGGCCTGGAAGACCAGCCGAGGTCTGCTGTCCGAGGCCAAATTGGGGAAACTGGAGGCCTGGGAGTAGGATGCGCGAGGCTCTCGAAGATCTAATCGCTACCTTCAACCGTCGCGCCGAAACGGACCCCCAGCTCCAGGAGGAGATCGCGGAGATGGAGCGGACGATCCAGCTCGTGACCGACAAGGGCGCGTATCACATGGCCCTGCGGGACGGTCGGATCGGGGGGCTGGAGGAGGGGAAGCTGGAGGGGGCCGACGTGACCATCACGTGCGATGAGGCGACGTTCCGTGGGCTGGTCGAGGGCCGCATCCCGACCTTCAAGGCGATGGCCCTCGGGAAGCTGAAGCTGAAGGCCTCCCTGGAGGACGCCCTTCGGCTAAGAAAGCTCCTCTCGACCCGCACGTGAGACGATATCCTTAATATCGGCCGCGGTTGTGGCCTCGACAATAGCGGGGTGGGGTAGCTAGGAAACCCCGGGTCACCGCATCAGCGGCGGCCGGAGCCTAAAATCCCGTCGGGCTCATAACCCGGAGATCCCTGGTTCAAAGGACCGGGGGCGGTACCAACCGTGGTCCCCGGACTGGATTTCCAGGCCCCGCTATCCCCCTTCTACGCATTCCTGGCCCCACCACAGAACGATTAAGTACCTCCCTCTCGTGCGAGCGCCACGGCATCGGAGAGCAGCCTCACCGTCACGAATCTGTCGAAGGCCTTCGACGGCCTCCAAGCGGTCGATTCCCTGTCGTTGGACGTCAAGCGAGGGGAGATTTACGGCTTCCTGGGACCGAACGGGGCCGGGAAGACAACGACCCTCAAGATGATTCTCGGCCTGACGTACCCCGATGAGGGCGACGTGCTCATCGACGGCATCGATCTCTCCCAGCGGCCCCACGAGATCAAACGCCGCATCGGGTTCCTGCCGGAGCGTCTCGCCTTTTACAACAACCTTACGGCCCTCCAGACCCTCGAATTCTTCGCCAGTCTGAAGGGACACAGCCAGGAAGGTCTGTCGGAACTCCTGGACTCGGTCGGCCTGCGAAAGTTCGCCGAAAAGAAGGTCGGCACGTTCTCCAAGGGAATGGTTCAGCTTCTCGGCGTGGCGCAGGCCCTCATGGGAAGCCCAAGTCTGCTGCTTCTGGACGAACCCACCACGGGGCTCGATCCCAACTGGACGCGGGTGGTGAAGGACCGCGTCCTGAAGGCCAACAAGGAGGGAGCAACGGTATTCTTCTCCTCCCACCTCCTCACCGAGGTCCAGGAACTCGCGGGTCGCGTGGGCATCCTCAACCGGGGGAAGCTCATCGTAGAAGACA
>JAJISK010000021.1 GCA_022848785.1 Thermoplasmatota archaeon | reverse complement strand
GTTGGCCCCCTCGGCGATGATGCGAGCCTGGACGGTGTCCACGTTGTCCGCGGTGATCCAACCGCTCAGGGCCGCGGGAATCAGGACATCGGCCTTCGCCGCAAGAAGTTCCTTCGGGGTGATGGACTCCGCGCCCGGGAACCCCGCCACGCTCCCCGTCTCGTCCTTGTGGGCCTTGACCGCGAGGGGATCCAGCCCCTCCTTGTCTCGAATCGCCCCCCGGGAATCGCTCACGGCCACGATCTTCGACCCGCTCTCCTCGTGGAAGAGACGAGCCGCGTTGTAGCCCACGTTGCCGTATCCCTGAATGGCCACGCTCGCCTTCGCAAGGTCGACCCCCAGAATCATCGCCGCCTGGCGGGTCGTGTACAACACCCCCCGGGACGTGGCCTCCTCCCGTCCGCTGGATCCACCGATGATGGGCGGTTTGCCCGTCACCACGCCAGGCACCGAGTACCCCACTATCATGCTGTAGGTGTCCATGATCCACGCCATGACCTGGGCATCCGTGTAGACGTCCGGGGCGGGGATGTCCTTGTGGGGCCCGATGATGATGGCAATCTCCGAGGTGAAACGGCGCGTGATTCGCTCAATCTCCCTAGGACTGAGCTCCTTCACGTCGACAATGACGCCTCCCTTGGCCCCGCCGTAAGGCAGTCCAATAACGGCGCACTTCCAGGTCATCCACGCCGCGAGCGCGCGGACCTCTTCGAGGGTGACGTCGGGGTGGTACCGGATGCCCCCTTTGAAGGGACCCAGGACCTGGTTGTATTGGACCCGGTACCCGGTGAACACCCGGATCGTCCCGTCGTCCATCTTCACGGGGAAGTTCACGGTGAGCTCCCGGGTGGGCTTCTTGAGAATCTCCAGCAGGTCCGAATCCACGCCCAGCCGACCCCCGACGGCGTCAATCTGGGCCTGGGCGATCTCGAAGGCGCTCATCTCCCCCGTCTCCTGCGCTGTTACCGTTTGCAGCATGACACCTCCTGGCCGTGGTGAGAGGAGGGCTGGGAGCCCTTCCGGACCCGGCTAACCGGGGGCACCGATAAAAGACGTTGCCTTTGTACCCCTAAACGCCCAAAAAGAGTGGGGAAGAACCGGGACAGGTGTCACCGGCCCTTCCCACTTGGCCTTTGGGGGGAGTCTAGCATTCGGAGAACCCGCAGTGTTGGCACTTGATGCAGTTTTCCTCGAAGATCAGGGGGCTGCCGCACTCCGGGCATTCGGGGCTGAGGCCCTGCTTCACCATCTCCTCATCCCCGTCCCGGGCCTCCTTGTCCAGCTCGTCGTCGAGGACGGGACCAAAGCTTTCGACCCGGGGCAGCAACGTGGTCTGGTCGTAGCCGCTGAGGTGACGCTTGAGGGCCTTGCTCAGGGCGTCGGGGACGGAGTAGATCTTCTCCTGATGGTCCCACGCGAGCCGGGGGCTCCGGATACCCTCCATCTGGTCGATGACCTCGTCCGCGGCAATGCCGGACCGGAGACAGAGGCTAATGAGCCGGGCCACGGCCTCGGTGAAAGAGGCGGTGTAGCCGCCGCCACGGCCGATCTGGGCGAAGACCTCGAAGAGCCCGTTCTCGTCTTCGTTGATGGTCACGTAGAGTTTCCCGTAGCCCGTTTCGATCTTCTGCGTGGTCCCTCGCACGACGGCGGGGCGGGCGCGGGGCTTGCCCACCTCCTTCGGACCCACCGCGACCCCCGTGGCCCCGACCTCGCCTCGGGCCGACTTCTCGCGCGAGGTGAGCAAGATACCCTCTCGGCTGCCTTCCCGGTAAACCGTGACCCCCTTGCATCCCTGCTTCCAGGCGTACTCGAAGATCTCCTTCACCTTGTCGGCCGTCGTGTCCTCGGCGAGGTTAACCGTGCTGCTGATGGCGCTGTCGATGTGCTGCTGCAGGGTGCCCTGCATTTTCACGCGGAAGAAGGGATCGATCTGGTGGGAGGTGACGAAGAAGTCCGGCAGGTCGTCGCCCTGGTCCCCCGTCGTCTTTCGAAATTCCCGGACGAGAGGATGCTCGACCTCGAACCACTCCTTGCTCAGGCTCTCGCTCCGGCGTAGGTACTTCAGGGAAAAGATGGGTTCCACGCCGCTGCTCGTTCCTGTGAGGACGCTCCCCGACCCCACAGGAGCGACGGTTAGAATGCAGACGTTCCGGAGCCCCTCCTTCCGAATTTTCTCGCGGAGGTCCTCAGGCAACCGCTGCACAAAGGGCCGTGCCAGATGGGGCTCGGCCTCGAACAGAGGGAAGGGTCCCTTCTCCTGGGCGAGGTCGGCGCTCGCGTCGTAGGCCCAATCCCGTATGCGCGCCATGAGGGGGTCCACGAAGTCGATGGCCTCGTCGGAGTCATACGGGATTCGGAGTTTCACCAGCATGTCCCCCAGGCCGGTCACACCCAGGCCGATGCGACGGGTGTTCCGGGCTTGCTCCGTCTGTTCCGGGTGGGCATGGAGGGGGAGGTTCACCTCCACCACATCGTCCAGAAATCGGACTCCGAGACGTACGGCTCGTTCGAGGCCCGTCCAATCCACTTCGGCCTGCTTCGTAAACCTGTCCCGGATGAAGGCGCTAAGATTCACGTGGCCCAAGGTGCACGCACCGTTGTGCTCGAGGGGCTGCTCCCCGCACGGGTTAGTGCCGTCCACCGGCGCGCAATACTCGCTGGGACTCTCCCGTTTCACGTTGTCCCAGAAGATGATGCCGGGCTCCGCAGAGGCGTGGGCCGATTGAGTGAGCTCGTCCCAAAGCTCCCGGGCATCCACCTCCTTCTCGACCCGGCCCGTCCATTCGTTCTCGAAGCGGAGGGTGAAGGGCGTGCCATCCTGAACGGCCTCCATGAACTCGTCCGTGACCTTGACGGAGACGTTGGCAAAACGAACCGATCGGAGGTCCTTGCCCTTCACGTGAATGAACGCGCGGATGTCGGGGTGATCGACCGGGCAGGTGATCATGAGGGCTCCGCGCCGGCCGTGCTGGCCGATGGTTCCCGTCGTGGTGCTGAAGAGCTCCATAAAACTGACCGCACCCGAGGAAGTCCGGGCGGCGTTGTGGACCGGCGTCCCTTGGGGCCTGAGGCGGCCAATGTCCACGCCATTCCCCCCGCCGAAGGAATAGGTCCGGGCCGCCTTCTTACACCACTCGAAGATGGCCTCTAGGCTATCCTCCTCGACGCTGGTGAAGTAACAATTCGTGAGAGTAACCTTCCGTGGATTGCCCGCCCCATGGAGGACTCGGCCGCCGGGCACGAAACGGAAGTCGGACAAGAGCCAGGAGAATTCCTCAGACCAACGATCCGGGTCCTCCTCCGGCGCGGCGATGGCTCTGGCGACCCGCCCCCACATCTGCGTGGGATGGGTTTCCAATAGCTTGTCTTGGAGGTCCCAGAGGGCGTACTTCTCGATGAAACAGCGTGCCCGAAGCTCGTCGTTCTCGAAGTAGTCCAACGCCTCCTGGGGAAGGTCTTCAATTCGCGGTTTCACCGCCACGTCTGCCAGTCACACACCTCGCCAAGATAAAGATGAAGCCGTCGCTTCCAGGGAGGTCTCACCGAACACCCAAGTCCCACTCCTTAACCCAGTGAAGGGTAAGCCCACGCCATCCGACCTCCATTTAAATTCGTTTTTGACTCGGGTCTTTTATCAAAGGGGCCACCGGACGCCACGTTCCCCCTCCACAAACCCATGAAACGGTACCAGGCCTTTCACCGATATCTGTATCGGAATGGTGTTCGAATGCGGACCGGGTCTGAAACCGTTCATGGGGGCACAGTCAGACTAGGCACTCGAAGGTCATGAGGGTGCGCTTTGGGGGTGGGTGAAACTACCTTTGCTACACGAAGGGGGGCGTTGCAGCCTCCGCCTCGAGCCGTCTCTTCCGGACTTCGACCTGGAGACGATGCCCAGGCGATCTCAGTCCATCTTCCAGGTAGCCGAGACCGATCCCGACCCCGAGCATGGGGGAGAGCGTCGCGCTGGTGAGCGTCCCTACCTTCCGGCCCTCTTCCCAGACAGCATCACCAGGGCGGGGAACACCTGGCTCACGAAGCCTTACCCCCTGCAGCCGGAGGTACCCCCTCTTCCCCTTCCGCGCCCGTAGCGCTTCCCTCCCCACAAAGTCATGATCCCAATGCACCATGCGGTCGTACCCGACCTCGAAGGGGGTCTGACAGCCGTCGAAGTCCTGTCCGGACAGAAGGTATCCTTTCTCCAGCCGCAGCGTGTCTCGAGCTCCCAGTCCCGCGGGAGGAACCCCAGATTTGTCGACGAGCGTCTTCCACAAGGCCACGCCGAGACGGTTCGGCGCATAAATCTCAAACCCATCCTCTCCCGTGTATCCCGTTCGGGTCAGATAGTAGGCGCGGGGAGGAAGGCTTGCTCCCAGACCCAGGTAGTCGGAGAGAGACACCCACCCCTGCGTTTCCACTGGAACGGTGTCCGGGGCTTCGGTGAGGGCGCCCTGAAAGGACCGGAGCTCGCTGAGGGGAGACCTGCTGAGGGGTTGGAGAATTCCTTCCGCATCGGGACCCTGAAGCGCTAGACACACGAGATTGGCGGTATGGTCTTGGACATGGCTTTTCCCAAGGTGATCCTGGAACCAGGCAACGACACGTTCCCGAGGCCCCGCGTTACACACACATAGGTAGGAGGTGTCAGAGAGACGGCAGAGTATCACATCGTCAAGGATCCTACCTTGGTCGTCGAGAAGGAATGTGTATCGGCATCCTCCCTCCTTGGCCGGCAGACGGCCAGGCACGAGGGACTGCAACTCCGAGGCGGCCTCGATCAAATGGATTTTTCCCATGTGGGACACGTCGAAGAACCCCACATGGGATCGGACCGCGTGATGCTCAGCCCAGATTCCGGAGAAGGAAAGGGGCATCTCCCACCCATGAAAGTCCACGAGCTTGCGAGCGTGAGTCTGGTGGTAGGGGAAGAGGGGAGTGTGCACGCGTCCTGTCTCTGAAACTAGAACCAGGAGAGAAACAACTATTAAGCCTCGCCCCCGATGAAACGGGACGTGGGAATCCTCCGGGAATTTCGCCTGGAGATCAGCAGCTTCGTCCTGGTCCTAGGAATTGTCCCCACGACGCTAGTCATCATCAACTTCATCTTCCGGCCTTCCCTGCCATCGACCGTCATCGATCTTTTGGACGCCATTGGAAACTGGTTCATCTGGCTGGTCGTCGTCGGACCCCTCCTCGCGCTCGTTGGCGGGTGGTACTTTGTCGACGTCCTCCGCAAGCAGCGGGAATTCGAGAGACTCATCGAGGTTCCAAGCAAATCCCATTTCGTGCGAAACCGGGAACGGCTTGAAACCCTGAGCTGGTATCTCCCCGCCGAGTACCGGCGGCGCTACCGCGATCAGAAGAAGCGTTGGAAGATCAAGGCCTGAGGCTTCCACGGGAAACGGAGGGGTGGGGGTCCTCATATGACGCCGGTAAGGGTCGCCACGCGCTCCGCTACCTCCGGACTCAACCCCTTATCCCCCAGGATCGTGTAGCGGTCAGGTTTCATCTCGCGGGCGTGAATCAGCGCCGCGGTGATATCCTTTGAGGAGAAACCCACCGCCTCCGCCGTGATTGGCGCCCCGATGAGCTCCAGCGCGTCCCGAATCTCCTCCCAGTTTCCCCCGTGGAGAAACATCATCATGATCGTACCGAGGCCCACCTGCTCCCCGTGGAGAGCCGGCTCCCCCGCGAGTCGGTCTAGGGCGTGCGAGAAGAGGTGTTCGGAGCCGCTGGCGGGGCGGGAGGAGCCCGCGATGCTCATGGCTACCCCGCTGGACACGAGGGCCTTGCACACAGTCCAGGCGCTCTCCTCCAGTCCCGGCTTGATGCCCGGGGCCCCCTCGATCATCATCCGGGCAGTCATCTCGGAGAGGGTGGCGGCCGAGCTGCTGACGATCTCGTTGCGGAGCCGGTTGGCAAGCATCCAGTCCTTCACCGCCGTGGCGTTGGATATGACGTCGGCACAGCCTGAGGCCAGGAGACGATGGGGGGAGGCGGCAATGACCTCGGTGTCCATGATCACGGCCAGTGGCACATGGGCGGTCAGGGAGGTCTTCCCCTCCGGGCCCAAGAGGGAGGCGTTCGCGGAGACGAGGCCGTCGTGGGAAGCGGCCGTGGGCAGGCTGAGGAAGGGGATTCCCTGCTGGAAGGACGCGTACTTGGCCACGTCGATGGGACGCCCGCCCCCCACCCCGAGGACGGCGGTGAAACCGCGATCCTTCAGGAGGGTTCCGACCACGCCGACCTCTTGGAGGCTGGCCTCCTCGATGATGTGGTGTTCTACCTCGATTCCCTCCTCCTGGAGGGCCTGACCCACCCGGTTCCCCGCGACCTTCCGGGTGATGGGATCCTCTACGATGAGGGCCGGCGATCGGAGATGCAGGCGGCGGCTGACCCGGCCCGCCTCCTCGACGGCCCGGTGGCCAATGACAACGTTGCGAGGGAGCTCCATGCTCCGGGACTTATCGAAGCCTTGGCCCGGCTCGCCCGGCATGGAGGGGTCTTTAGGAGGGTCTGGTTATTTAAGCGTAGACGAACCGGTTTTCACCGCCCAAATCTATAACGGGAGGGGGTCTTGGGTCGCCGTGGTGACGTTTCGGCTCCGGAAGCGAAGGCGGCTACGACGGAAGGAGGTCGTGACCCTGCAGGAGAGTCTCGAGGCGGGATTTGGGGTATCCCCCTTCCCTCCCGACGCCAACGTCGATCGAGCCGAGGGCCCCACGTACGATGTGCTCTACGAAGGCGGGGACGTCGTGGCTCTCCTCGTCGGCGAGGTGCCGGTCCCCTCCGTGCGTGGCCTGTTGCGGGACCCGCCGCCGAGGCGCCATGTCACGGTGGACGCAGGCGCCATCCCCTTTGTGTACAACGGCGCGGACGTGATGGCGCCCGGCATCGTCGGGGCGGACCCGACCATCGAGTCCGGCGACCTCGTCTGGGTCCGCGATGAGGCGAACGGGGTTCCCCTGGCCGTGGGGAGAGCCCTGCTCTCGGGGGCAGCGATGACGGCGGAACGCAAGGGGAAAGCCGTGGAGTCGCTGCACCACGTAGGGGACAGGCTCTGGAAGCTCGGGGAGGGGTGAGCGACACCCCTTTCGTGAGTCGTGCCTGGCTCAAGGGCCGCCAAACCGGCTCTCGTAGGCGTCCCGAATGGCGGCGGCCGCCGCGTCCAACTCCTCCCGCGGTGGGTGCACATCCCAATCCGCGTTGATCTTGAAGGTGTCGCCTTTGAATCGGGGAAAGACGTGCAGGTGCAGGTGGGGGACCTCTTGGAATGCCGCCTCCCCGTCCGCCAGGAAGAGGTTGATTCCCTCACATCGGAGTCCCGAATCTCGGAGGGACTGCGCGAGGCGGTGAGCCACCCGGAAGAGGTGTGCTCCGGTCTCTTCGTCCACGTCCGCCAGGAGAGGCGCGTGTGCGCGGGGGATGACCATCAGGTGGCCTGGGTTGACCGGGTTGATGTCCAGGAAGGCCACCACACGGTCGTCTTCGTAGGCGAAGCTGCCGGAGATCTCGCCCGCCACAATCCCGCAGAAAGTGCACTCCGGATCTCGGTCGGCCATGCCGGTCTACTCCGGGAGCCGGGCATAAGGGTTGAGGGGGGCCCTCTGGCCGAGACTCCGCCGATACGTTTAAGTGGCCACGCCGAAATGCCGGCCCTCCGGAAGGGATTGGGATGGGCCTCTTCAAACCGCTAAAGAAGCTTCTAGATCATGGGCCGGTTACCGAGGGCGAATACGTCGACTTGAGCGAGCTTCCGTTCGAGGGGGAAGCGGCGCCGACGAAGACCATGGTGCGCGTCGTGGAGGTGCATCAGGAGGAGGACCTGGGGTTGATGAACAGCCTCCTCTACGAGGGGAGCGTGGTGGTGGTGGATTACAGCGCCATCGCCAACGACGAGCTTGCGCTGAAACGGGTGACGAGTGAGCTGAAATCCGTGGCGCGGGACACCGGGGGAGACGTGGCGGCGCTGGGCCGCAACTTCCTCCTGGCGACGCCCGAGGGCATCAAGATCGACCGGACGAAGATCAAGAACGCCTATTGAGTCCTCACAGGGACAAGAGCGGACGAGCCCGGAACGCGCCGTCCCGGAACTCCAGCCGAAGGAAGTCCCGGGAGTGGTCGGCGTGGCGCATCTTCACGCACCGCATCCAGAGGGATACCAGGCCGCCATCCAACTCCCGTTGGGTCACCTCCAGCACCCCGTCGGCCACCCGGTCCTCCTCGCGGGGGAAGGAATCGTCCTCGACGATGAGTAGGGTTGTGATCCCGGCGTCCCGTAAGAAGCGAAAGAAGCGGAAGAGGGCCTGCCGGGGGGCCCGGATCCGCGCCATATCAAAGAGGGCATCCAAGGGATCCAGGGCGAGCAGGTCCAGGCCGTCCTGGGCCTTCCGCTCGAGGTAGGCCAGGAGGATGTCCAGCCAGTCACCCGTCTCTTCCGCAAGACCGTGCTCCGCCCGGAGGGTGGCGATGTCGACAATGAAGTCCTCTGGCTCGAGGCCCAGGCCCGAGAGGGTCCGACGAAGGCTCCCCCGGTTCTCCTCGAGGGTCAGGTAGAGGCAGCGCAGGCCCGCGGCCTGATTCTTGGTCAGGACGTAGAGGGCGAGGGAGGTCTTCATGGTGCCCGTCGGCCCGTGCAGCAAGACAACGTGGCCTGCGGGGATCCCCCCTCCGAGTGCCCCATCGAGCCCCTCCACGAAGGTGGGAACCTGCCCTGCGGACGGCCCCGCCTCGCGGTGCGCGGCTTCCTCGAGCTGCGTCTCCAGCTCGTCCAGCTGGACACGGATGTCTTGGATTTCACGCATGAGGCTCCCCTCTGGCTCCTCGTCGCCCATGATGCCCCTGCCCGATCCTCCGGACTTTCCTAAGGGACCTGCGGATTTAGTCTTTTGTTGCGAGAACCGATAACGAAGGGGACCAGCGCGGGGACGGAACGTTCATATAGGTCATCCTTCCAATGGACATGCTCAAGGGACGTGGAGAACCCTTGGCCATCGATATCGGGGAACATCTGGAGGGGGCCCTGACCGTCAAGGACTTGACCCGCGCGATTCGAAACAGCATCGATCGTGAGGGAATGAAGGAGGATGAGGCCCAAGCGATGGCCCAGCACATCCTCAATTTCTTTGGGTATGCGGAACGGATCATCGACAACGTCCTTGAGCCCGATGACCGGGACGCTTTCTACATGCTGGAAGACTCGGGCATCCTCACCACGGAACGGGAGGAGACCACCCTCTACGACGGCCGCGAGTGGCGAATTCACTACTGGCTCTTCCGGAAGGAGCGGATCTTCGAGCTGGCGAACGCCGCACCGCCGCTGGAAGATACGATTCCAGATTCCGATTCGGTGTACGAACAGATGCCCGAGGACCTTTGGGAGAGCCGACGGCCCGAAGGACCGGAGTCGTAGTCAGGGGAGCAGGAGCCGCTGGACGGCCGTGGGGACTGGAGGAGCAACTCCCATCCCAGAGAGGCCGGGAACCAGGCGCGCCCCTTCGGGAAGGGGTGGCCCCGCTCGACCCCAGCAAGCCGGCGCAACACCCGCGCGGCCAGCTCGTCCTCCTCCACCGTGGCCCGGTTCTTCAGGTCCGAATGGAATCGGAGCGTAATGGGGAGACGGAGGCGTGCCTGTTCCTCCTCGGAGGCCACATCGGTCAGCTTCCGGAGGACCTCCTTGTCGAAGGGATGGGCCTCTCCTCCGCCAAGAGGTCCCCCAGGCTTCTCTTATGGGTGACAAGCCCTCGGGCCAGCCCCTGCAGCTCCTGGCCCACCCAACGGTCCACGACCTTGTCGTCGAACAACGGGAGAACGAGGGGACTTCCGGGCGAAACCCTTCGCGGCGCGTAGTTTCGGTGACCCCCGTGGTCCGCCCTTTTTAGCGCCCCTCCGGTGGCCTCACGATGCGGTTCCCCTACCCGCCACGGCCTCTTCAAAGGCAGACGCTGGGCCTCATGGAACGGGCCCTCGAGGGAGGGCACCTCGTGCTTCAGGCTGGGACCGGATCGGGGAAGACGGTGTGCGCCCTCTATGCCGCCCTCACGCAGGCCGAGGAGGAGGACAGGGTCGTCCTCTACTTGGTGCGCACAAACTCGCAGCAGCGGCAGGTCATGCTCGAGTTGCGCAAGCTGGGCCCCTTCGGTATCGCGTTGCAAGGGCGCCAGCGTCTCTGCCTCCTCGCGGAGGATCGACACCTGGGGCCCGGGTCCGCCGACGAGCTCTCTCATTTTTGTCGGGATCGGAAGGAGGAGGTCCTCGCGGGGAAAGAGGGGTGCCGCTTCTTCCGGGGTCTCATCGAGGGAGACGGAGAGGCCATGCGACGGTGGGTCCAAGAGACCCATCCAACGGCCGAGGAGGCCCGAGCCCACTTCCGGGCGCAGGGCATTTGCCCCTACGAGCTGAACAGAGTCCTCGCATCCCAGGCGCGAATGATCACCGCCCCCTACGTCTACTTCTTCGAACCGAATCTGCGGAGGACGTTGTTGGAGACGCTCGCCCGGCCTCCAGAGGACGTCCTCCTCATCGTGGACGAGGCCCACAACCTTCCTGCCCATTGCCGAGATGTCGGTTCCTTCCGCGTCTCCGCGAAGGCGGTAGAGCGAGCCGAGAAGGAGCTCATGGACTACGGGGACCCGGAGGTGGCCGAGGGGGTTAGTGCCTTCGACCTCCTGGAGATCGTCGCTGGTGGCCTGCGCGACCTGGCCGCGGAATACGTCATCGAGGAGGACGGCTTCCTCCCCCCGCTGGCGTTGGAGGGACGGGCGATGCAAGAGTTCGCCATCACCACCTCCCAACTGCGAGGAATGCTCGGGTCCCTGGCCGCCGCCGGGGAAGCGATCCGGGAGGTCCGAAGGCGGACGGGGTCGTTACCGCGATCCCACACCCTGGGGGTCGCCCAGAACCTCCTCCGTTGGATGACCACGGAAGACCTGGCGTACGCCAAGCTGATCCTCGGAGGGGAACGCCCGGCCCTCCATGCGTACTGCCTCGATCCTTCCTGGGTGGCGGAGCCGATCCGCGCCTGCCATGCCTCCCTCCATATGTCGGGGACCCTCGCGCCCCTCGAGGAGTACCGGGATACCCTGGGGCTTCCCCCCGACACGCTCCTTCGGGCCTTTCCCAGTCCCTTCCCGCCCGAGAATCGCCGTGTGGTGTATCGCGACCACGTGACGACTCGCTATCAGGAGCTGCATGAGACCCCCGAGGCGATGGCCCGTCTCCGGGACGAGGTACGGATCCTCCTCCGAGATTGCCGGCGGAACACCCTCTTCCTGTTCCCGAGCTACCGGCTCTTGGAGTCGTTCTTGGACCTGCGGCGCGAGAGTCAGGTACCCGTTTTCGTGGAGCGGCGCGGCATGGACCAGGCCGCGCTCATGCGGTCTTTGGACGCCTTTCGACGATCCACCGCCGCCCTCTTCGCCGTCGTGGGGGGCCGGGTCTCCGAGGGCCTCGACTTCCCCGATCGGGAGCTGGAGGTGGTCGTGCTGGTAGGCATCCCCTACCCTAAACCCACGGCGGCTCTCCGTGCCCTAGTAC
>JAJISK010000020.1 GCA_022848785.1 Thermoplasmatota archaeon | reverse complement strand
TGCACGTCCGGGGGAGGGTGGCTTGGTACGTCATCCAGTGACCCTATGACCAACTTGGGGACGCCTGGGCGGAGTTCATGCAGAAGACCCTCGCCTCCGATGTTGGCCAGGTCGCGGGGCCACCGGGGGACGTCTATGTCTGCGACCCCTTGGACCACCTCGGGGAGGAGCAAGCGAAGCTCACGACAATCCTCTGGGTCCCTTTGAAGGAATGAGCACACCGGCAGTGGGATGACGGGATTGCAGCCCGGCTTCCCCTGAATGGCTAGATCGCCACGGACGACCGTTCCGGTCTTGCCCGTCAGTCGACGCGATCGCCCTCCACGCGGTCCGCGTACGAACCCGACGGTTAGGAGTGCCGCAGCCGGCTCATGGCGAAGTCGTTGGGCCCCCGGGTGGCGTAGGCCTGCAGGTAGGGACGCAGGTTTCGCAGAATTCGCGTCTCCGCCTTCCGCAGGTGTTCGCTGAAGGTGGATGGAGAGAGCCCCGCGCCGTGAGCCAGGTTTTCCACCTTGGTCTCGCTCGGAACGGAGTAGTAGCCATGATCGAGGCCTAGGTTGAGGGCGGAGATCTGTCGCTCCGTCAGGTCCGCAAAGACGTCCGCGGCGGGCATGAGCATCATCTGCTCCATCTTTGCATTCTCGATGGGGCGAAGTGACCGAATGTCGACCTCCCCGAGCTTCTGGAGGCCCCGGAAGAGCTTCCGCATTGTGACCTCATCCCACGTAATGACCCGCCAGGACTCCCAGCCATTCTCGTACACGATGGGCGCGATCTCCCAGGCTCCGACATCCTCGACCACGTGGGAGACGGACTTCGCGACCACGCAGGCGCATCCTCGGGTAATCATGAGGGTGCCGTCCGCGGTCTTTGAGCTCTGGCGCATGTCAAACACCTCGTCGACCCACCCCTCGAACTCATCGACCTGGCTCTTCGGACCTGTTACCTGAAAGATGTCCCGATTGTTGAGACACCAGTGAAGGATGCGCAGATCCGGGCTCTTACGCGACTGATTGCCAACCACGCAATCGTGGCGGGCCTTGAAGGTCGCGGCGTACATTCGTTCCTCCGTCAGCGGGGTCTCCACTTCAGCCAAACCGGTTACCTCCGGCCCAATCTTAATGCATCAAGTGCAGAACGGGGGTATTAACCCTTCACCCGTTGTACAACGGCTCCCCACGACGGCTCAAACGGCATGGTCCCCCGGACGCATCGTCTCTCAAGGTGAGAAAGATGTGGACATGGGACCCGAGTAAGGATGGCCAAGTGCACGGGCGAAAGGAAGCGGAACTCGCCCGCTACTTCAAGCTGGAATACGGAGAGGCGGAGGTGGGTCGACTCCTGGCCCAGACCCGTGCCGCGCGTCCTCCCTCCCCCGGTCGTTTCTGGGCGGGGCTACGCCAGCGCGTTGCGACGCGGCGCCAAAACGGCACAGCCGTCGCCTCCGCCTCGGCCCTTTTGAATGGGGCCGCTCCGGCTAAGGATCCGACACCGCAGAAGCTCCCCGTCGATTGCCGACATGGGGAGTGGGAGACCCTTGGTAGCGGAGGTAGCTCCACCTACCTTCGGTGCCGAACCTGCGGGGCCCTCGTCGTAAGTCAGGGTGGCCGACTCTGGAGCTTCGCGCGGGACCGGCCCGAGGGCATCTGAGGGATCCGGACCGCGTCGCATCGGCGCCTCCGCTCCATCCCACCGGAAGCGGCGTCGGAACATAGCTTCTTGCGCTAGAAGGCTCAAGCCTCCGGCTAGCCGCTCAGAGTTCAGTGAGGGAACCAGCTCAGACGAGCTTGCCGTTGGCTACAATCTCGGTTCCGTCCAGCTCGACGGTCGCACCGAGGATGTTGCCGCTCCACTCGAAGGTCGATTCGTTCGCCCCGCCCAGGGAGTCGTTGCCCCCGATGCCAATGCCGACGGAACCGGCGAGGAACGAGTCGGTGAGGTTGAGGTCGAGAGGTCTCCCACGTGGGTTGAGCCCAATGGAGAGGGACGCAATCCGATCCTTGTCGCCCGTGGCGGAGCCGTAGAATCGGTCCCAGGTGTCCTGATTGGCGCCCACGGTGTAGCTCTGGATCCGTCCATCCTGGAACTCCCACTGAACGTTCGTCAGGACCTTCCCCCACAAGGCCAACCGGTCGAAGACCACGAGACCGTTCGCCGTGGTCTCTCGGGGTGCAATCGAGACCTCCCCCGCCGGCAAGTTCGCGAACAGGGATCCCTTCTTGATGTCCTGGGCGTCGACGATGCCGTCCGCCAGGAGGGCCTTCCGCCCGCCCAATTCGAACCGTACGTCGGTGCCGTTCTTCGCGGTGACCCGTGCCTCCGTCGCGTTCTCCAGTCGTTGTACGAGGTCGTTCCCGCGCTTGGAGATCTCGTGCAGATCCGACTTCAGGGCCTCACCCACGGAAGCGGACCAGTCTTCGAAGTCGATGCCGTATTTCTCGGCCCGCTGGGGCGTCACCTGGCCGACATCGATGCCGACGCCCCGAATCTTACGTTCGAGGGATTTGTCGCTGAAGGGTTTGTCGGCCTCCCCCATGGCACTCATCTTCTCGGGTGGCATCTCGTCGAAGATGGCGGGATCTTCCGGTCCCCCCAGGTAGGTCATGGCATCGAGCGAGTCATAGGCCTTCAGCATCATCGGCGACGAACGGCGAATGAACTTCTCTGGGACCTCATTGAGGTACCTCCGGTAGACCTCGTCGGTGAAGAGCTCGACATGAGGGTGGGCTCCCACCTTGGCCGCCTCGACGTACAGGGCGTCGGCGAAGGGGATGGTGTGCTGCCAGGTGAAGATGAAGTACTCTTCCCCCTCCCTCAGGGCCAGCGTCTTGTTGACCACTTGTTCGGCGAGTCGTTGCGCAAGTGTTCCCAAATCTTTTCCTCCTTTATGAGATTCAGATGGTCGCCCCTCGGTGGATCGGGAAACGCGATCTCCTCCCCCGGAGAGACGGCTCCGAAGAGCGACGGACTCGGGGCTATTTGAGGATGTCGAATCGACATCCCAACATCCGCTCGGACATGGGTCGGACCGCGACGTCATACCCCGCCGGTGGTCGCAAGGATCATCAGGATGAGAACGACGATGATGATGGTGGTGCCGATCGCCGAGGCGCGCATCACGCCGTCCATGAGGCCTTTCGCCTCAGAGGAAATCGGGGTCCCAGGGTCCTCGGGGAGTTCCAGCCGAATCAGCTGAATGGAAAGGCGACTTGTTAGCGTGACGGCCAAAATGAACGCGATGGCAACGAGAATCAGAGAGATGATGATGAGGCGGCCACTCTGGCCCGCCCAGATGACCCCGAAGTCGGTTCCATACTTCGTGAACATATAGATGAAACCGGTGATGATGACGAGAATGGCGGTGATGCCTAGGAAGGGTCCAGTAGGACGTAGGATGCGCTGCCAGACCTTCAACTCCCCCGTGGTGCTCGTGTTCTTCCAGGGCCGGTACCAAGCTACGTCGATGTATACGTTGGCCCCCACCCAAAGGACCCCGAAGAAAGCGTGAAACACCGCGATGACTTGGAGCGTCGTAACCATCCTTCCGCCTCCCTTGAGGGGAACCCCGCGGGGGTTTAAGCCGTTTCGACGATGAGGATGCTGGGCCGGAGAGGAAGGGGGGCGGACCGCCTCCTTCCGCCCCTCGATTGGGCCATCGGGTTTGAGACCGTCGGAGCCGCTGTGGCGGGATAACCCCACAAGTCCAAAACCTCGCGCGGCTTGGGCGCTCCATGGAAGGCGTGACGATCCGCCGGGATGCGCCCATCGCCCTCCACCCTTTCACCGACTTCTTCCAGGGGTTTGAGAAGGTCGACGCCGTCATCAGCGTCTTTGGCCCGCGGACGAAGGAAACCCTGGCGGGCCTCCGAGTCGAGTTCTTCTCGGCACGCTGGGGGTACATGGCCGTGAACGACAAGGACGGTCACCTCTTGGTAAGCGCCCACTACCTCAAGGAGGGGGACGAGCGCGACATCTACTTGGACGTCGTCCACGAGCTGGTCCACGTGCGGCAGTGGCAGGAGGGGAAGGAGCTGTTCCCGGAGGGAATCGGGTATCACGATCGTCCTACTGAGATCGAGGCGTATCAGGTGGCCATCGAGGAGGCCCGGCGGATCGGCCTCACGGAGGCGGAGATTCGAGAGTACCTCCGCGTGCCGTGGATGGACGACGAGGGTCACACGAAGCTCCTCACCCACCTAGGCGTCGAGGTCGCTCCGGAAACCCCCTAGACCGGCAGGGGGCCGATCAATCTCCCAGGGAGACGCCGTTTTCTTCGTCGGTCGGGGACGGGGGAGGCAGGGCCCTCTTAGAGGAATTCGGGTCCCAGGTCGAACAGGGTCGTGAGGATCCGATACGTGAGACCCCACACCACGTGGCCCTCGAACATGTACGCTGGAACGCGGAACTCGCGGCCGGCGGCGTGGACCGTCTGGGTCGTCCGAGAAGATCGCAAGGCGGGGAGGGAAGCCCAGAAGGTCGCCTGGACCTCCGACCCTGGGCGAGGTGTTACCTCCTCTCGTGAGGAGAAGACGTACGGGAACACGGTGAGTTGGGAGACGTTTACAGGACGGACGCGGGGCAACCTCCCGAGGAACGCGAAGCTCTCGGTGACGTCGAGCGACACCTCTTCCCACGTCTCACGGCGGGCCGTCTCCAGCGGCGAGCGGTCCCGGCGATCGTGCATGCCGCCCGGCAGGGCGATTTGGCCGGACCAGGGGTCATCCTCCCGCTCGTTTCGGCGAATCAAAAGCCCTTCCGGCTCGTGGAGCCGCCGGAGGAGGAGGGCAACGGCAGCAAAAGGAGCGTCGTGGGGCGCCTCGGGCTCATCCTGCTGGAGTTTCTCCTTGAGCTCCTCCTCCCAGACCTCCATGGCTCGCTCCTCGTTCTGGGAACCCGGGAGGCTTCAAATAGCCTCCTCGCGTGGCTTTTACGTGAGTCTCGGCACCTTTCGGGAGCTGTCGGAAGACATCCAACGAGCCCTGGAGGAGCGGGGCTTGCGCACCCCTACGCCCCCGCAAGAGGTCGCCATCCCGGAGATTCTCGCGGGCGAAAACGTGCTGCTCATCGCCCCCACCGGGAGCGGGAAGACCGAGGCCGTCCTCCTCCCGATCTTTGACCTCCTCAAGAAGAGGAAAGGGGACGGGATCTCCCTCCTTTACATCACCCCTCTCCGCGCCCTGAATCGGGACATGCTCCGACGGATCGAGGGCTGGGCCGAGACGCTCGACTTCGCCGTCGAGGTGCGCCACGGGGACACCCCGACCCGTGATCGCCGGAGGCAGGCCGTGAAGCCCCCGGACATGCTGATAACCACTCCGGAGAGCTTGCAGGCCATCCTCCCGGGAAGCCTCATGCGCCGACACCTGGAGGACGTGCGATGGGTGGTTGTGGACGAGCTCCATCAGCTCGCGGGCAACCGTCGGGGGGTTCAGATGGCTGTGGGCCTGGAGCGCCTAAGGCGCCTCGCGGGGGCGTTCCAGGTGATTGGTCTCTCCGCAACCGTGGGCAACCCCGAAGAGATTGGCAGATTCCTCGTCGGATCCGGGACGCCCGCTCGAGTCCTCAACGTAGAGGCGGACAAGGAGGTCCACTACTACGTCGAACACCCGGAACCGCTGGAGGACGACTACGAGCTGGCTCGCCTCCTCTACACCTCCCCAGAGCGGGCCGCGGTGGCGAACCGGATGGCGGAACAGATCGAGGAGCACGAGGCCAGCCTCATCTTCGTGAACAGCCGGGCCAACGCCGAGGCATTGGGCTCGAAGTTCAACCTGTTTCTGCCCGGACTCGCCGTCCACCACGGTTCTCTTCCGCGCGAGGAACGGACGCGGACGGAGGATGACTTCAAGGCGGGTAAGCTGAAAGGGCTCGTGTGCACCTCGACCCTGGAACTGGGCCTCGACATCGGGGCCGTGGACTTCGTAATTCAGTACATGTCGCCGCGCCAGGTCTCGAGCCTGGTGCAGCGCGTGGGACGGTCGGGACACACCCTGGATCGGACCTCCGAGGGGGTTATCCTCGCCCTGTCGCCCGAAGAGGTCCTGGAATCCGTGGCCATCGTGGCTCGGGCCCGCGAAGGACGGGTGGAGCCGGTCCCGATCCCCCAGGCCCCCCTTGACGTCCTGGCCCATCAGCTCGTAGGCATCTTTTTGGACGAAGGGGGACGGGGCAGCCTGTCGACAGCCCGAACCATCGTCCGGGGAGCGGATCCCTATCGCGCAGTCCCGGACGCGACCCTCGAGTCGGTACTCGAACTGCTCCGGAAACTCCGAACCGTCCGGGATGAGGAGGAGGAGTGGGTCGTGACCGGCAGGGGGCGGCGCTACTACTTCGAGAACCTTTCCACCATCCCGGACGAACGGCTGTGGCCGGTGGTCGACTTGACCACCCAGCAACGGGTGGGCCTCCTGGGGGACGAATTCATGGCGAAGAAGGCTCGAGTCGGGCTGAATTTCGTCGTGAAGGGAAGGGCATGGACGATGGAGAAGATCGCGGAGGATGGGTTCGTCTACGTGAACCCGGTCGGGGACCCGCGCGCCCTCGTCGCCCGATGGGACGGGGAACTCCTTCCCATTCCCTTCGAAGTAGCCCAAGACGTCGGACGACTTCGGGGAGCGGTAGGCGACGGCCTCGCCCGAGAAGACACGAATGACCTTTCCATTCGCCTGCGCAAGGAGTGGCCGGCGGAGAAGCCGGCCATCCAGAAGATCGTGAAGGGCATCCGGGCCCAACAGGACGCCCAAGCACCGGTTCCGACGGACCGTCAGGTCCTGGTGGAGGGCTTCGAGCGCTACCTCATCTTCCACACCCACTTGGGGGAGCGGATCAACAGCACCTTGGGCGAACTCTTCGAAGAGGTGCTGTCTCAGGACAATCTGCTCCGGTTCTGGTGGTTTGACGGATACCGGATCTTGCTGGAGCTCACCTCCGACGTGAAAGAACTGGACCTAGACGCCCTAGCAGAACAGCTGCTCCGCCTTTCCTCCGAGGACGTGAACCGCACCCTCGAGGTGGTCCTGAACGAGAGAACGGCCCTTGGCTACTACCTGAAGTTCATCGCGGAACGGTTCGGCGCCTTGCAGCGAGGCCTCTTCCTCAAGGCGGAGGAGCTGCGTGACCTGCCTCTCCGATTTCGAGGCAGCCCCATCCACGAAGAGGCGATACGGGAGGTGACGACCGACCACCTCGACTTGCAAGGGGTGAGGGACTTCTACGTCCGTCTCGCCGAGGGGGAGATTCGGGTCGAGACGCTCAAGAGCGAACGACCCAGCCCCCTGGGATACCCGATGATTCGGCGCTACGTTGAACATCCGGATCTCCTGGCCCCGGAGGGGGAGGACAACCTCCAGCGAATGCGGGCCTACTTGGACCACGAACTTGTCAACTTACTCTGCATGGAGTGCGGGAAACTCCACGAGGGACGAATAATCAAGGAGCTAGGGGAGAAGCCGACGTGTCGGGAGTGCGGAACCGGCCTCCTGGGCCTGGTCCAGTGGTCTACCGATTTCATCCGAGGGGCGCTTCTGAAGAAAATGGAGCGGGAGTCCTTGAGCGAGGAGGAGGTGAAGGTCCTCACCCGGACGCGGCAATCGGCAGATATGGTTCTCTCCTATGGACGGCGTGCGGTTGTCGCCCTCTCCGTCTACGGTATCGGCCCCCAGACGGCCAGCCGTGTCCTCGCCAAGATGCACGACGAGGACGAGGAGTTTTACCAGGATCTCCTCGACGCAAAGCTTCACTTCATTACGACCCGCCAGTACTGGGACAGCGCCTAAGGGGGCGCCGATTCCGACGACGAAACCCTTTTTTGGAGGGCCGCGGGTAGCGAAGCGGGAAGGCGCGTGGCTACGGACAAGACCTACATCTGTCTCAAGTGCCAGCAGACCATGATCGCCCTCCCGGAGTTCGACACCTACATCGAGGCGTGGAAACACAACCAAGAGGAGCACGGCGGGAGCCTGTTCATCGACACCCGGATTCGGGTCAAGAAGTAGGCAGACCTACCGAGCTCGGAACTTCCTACCGCAGCTCTGGCATTGTGCCTTCCGCCGTGAACCCACCTCGACGCTGACGGAACCGCATCGGGGGCAGGCCACCTGCTTTGGCGCCGTGGGAAGCTCCCCCGCTTCCTCGGGCATGGCCTCCGCGGCCGCGACTGGTTCCGGAGGCATCTCCGGTACTTCAGGGGCCTCGGGCGGCGCGGGGAGCGCCTGCTCTTCCTCAGCCAGGGCCGAGTCGGCGAGCTTGGACGCTTCGACCTCGCTCTGGAAGGACTTGACGGCTCGGTAGGCCCTCTTCGCGCGGAGGAGGGCGTTCACGTAATCGTTGGACTTCACGTGCTCCAGGGCCGCTTTGAGATCTTCGATGGCCTCCTTGGCCTCGAAACCCTCGGCTCGGGCGCGGTCGATCAGGGGCTTGATCTGTCCGATGAGCTCCTTCACCTGGCTGAGCTGTCGATCCCGCAAATCGGAAACACGTTCCATGTGCGCCTTCTGGGCCTCCAAGGAAACGCGCTCGGCCCGGTTCACGAGGTCGTGGGCCTGGGCAAACTCCGAGGCCTCCACCGCCTCCCGGACTTGCGCCAGAAGATCCGAGGCCTCATCGACGTCGGCGCCGATGGACCGGGCCTCTTCGATGACCCCCTCTACGGAATCCACGGCCTCCCGAATCTCCTCGATTCGGATCTCTCGGGCTTGGTGGACCAGCTCGTCCGCTCCCTGGATGACCCCGAGGTAATCGAACCGGCGGTTCTCCTCGAGGGCGGTGCCGGCCTTGTTCACCATGGCACGGGCGCGGGCGATGTCGCCGCCCATGGCCTCGATGTTCTCCAGGGCCTTCTCTTGGGCGGCCACGTGCTCCCTCGCCTTCTCCATCTCCTTCTCGTAGAGGGAGAGGGTGGCGTCGGTCAACTTCTCGAGGAGGGCTGTACTTTCCATGACGTTGCCCTCTTGGAAGAGGATGCTCGCCTCCTTGAGGACCTTCTTGACCTTCTGACCGGGCTTTGAGGACTTCTTGGAGGTCCCCCAGATCTGCTCGGCGGACGCGATCGCAAAGGCCCAGCTGGTCTCCACGTACTCCTTAGACCGCTCCTCCATCTGGTGGACAGCGTCCCGAGCCGTGAGGATGGCTCCATCGAACCCCTTTCCACGGAACTTCGAGACGGTTTCCGATAGGTACTGGGAGGGACCCGACAGGTCGATCGTGGTGCGCAGGGCCGCCTTCAGGTGATCCCTCAGGCCCGCAGCCGACTTAACCTGTGCCTCGGGCTCGTGGGATTCTTCCGGAGGTACCTCTTCCTGATGCTCGGGCTCCTCCGGAGGCGCCTCTTCCGCATGGGCCTCGTCTTCCTTGTGAGGCCCCTCGGGCTCGGGAGCGGGTTCCTCCATGGTCGATCCGTCTTCCAACTCGAGAATGGATGCGATTCCGGGATGGATGGAAATGACCTCGAGAATGTCTTCCCGAACCTCGAGACCCGTCAGGTCGATGGCGTGGTCTTGCGCGAGTTCGCGAAGCTCCTCTTCGCTGAGGCTCTCGAGGTGCATTCGCACTACGTGCACTCGTTCCTGGGACGTCTCCTGCATGGGAACAACGCCTCACAGCGAGTTCCCTAGGTCTGTGGTTAAAGGTTTCGCGACGGCTATCAGGCACAGGAATGAGCCTCGAGGGGTGGGACGGTCTCAGCTCCTCCGAGGGCCAACGGTCAGGCAGGTCGATTTCCTGGCCGGCGGAAGTCCATATACGACGCCCCCAATGGTGACTCCCATGGATCCGGTGGAGAAGGGGGTCCTCCGAATCGGCTGGGCCCAGGATCACATGTCGGTGCTCCGAGAGGCGACCCGGGACCTCGTGGAGAGCCAGGCCCTCAAGGGAGCGCGGGTCAGCATGGCCATGCACCTGGAGGCAAAAACCGCCGTCCTCGCCCTGCGGCTCCGGGAGGCGGGCGCCCAGGTGGTCGTGAGCTCCTGCAACCCCCTAACCACCGACGACGCCGTTGCGGAGGCGCTGCGGGAGAAGTTCGAACTTGTGTGCTTCGCTCGGCGTGGACAGACCCGGGAGGAGTACTACGAGGCCCTCCACAAGATCCTGGACGTGGAACCCACCCTCGTCATGGACGACGGCGGGGACCTGACACGGCTCCTGCATACCGAACGGAAGGACGTGGTAGAAGATGTGGAGGGGGGGACGGAGGAAACCACGACGGGGGTCGTTCGCCTTCGTGCGATGGAGCGAGAGGGAGCCTTGCGCTTCCCGGTGGTGGACGTCAACGATGCCAAGATGAAATTCCTCTTCGACAACCGCTACGGCACGGGACAGTCCACCCTCGATGGCATCATGTCCGCCACGAATCTGTTGCTGGCTGGCAAGGTCGTCACGGTGGTGGGATACGGATGGGTCGGGCGGGGCATCGCCCTCCGGGCCCGAGGCATGGGGTCCCGCGTCACGGTCACCGAAATCGACGCCGTCAAGGCGGTGGAGGCCCGCATGGACGGCTTCGAGGTCATGCCACTCCGCGACGCCGCCGCCCGCTCCGACTTCATCATCACCGCAACGGGGGTCACGGACGTCGTGCGAGAGGACCACTTGCGGGTTCTGAAGGACGGATGCGTCTTGGCCAACGCCGGCCACTTCGACGTGGAGATTTCTAAGGCGGACCTGGAAAAGCTGGCCACCTCCCGAAGGCAGGTGCGGGAGCACGTGGAAGAGTACCGCTTCACGGACGGGCGAAAGGCCTATCTGTTGGGGGAGGGACGCCTCATCAACCTGGTTGCGGGGCAGGGCCATCCCGTGGAGATCATGGACACGAGCTTTGCACTCCAGGCCCTCGCCGTGGACCTTCTCCATCGAGAGGGTGCCAAGATGGAGGCACGGGTCCACCCGGTCCCGCCGGAAATCGACGAGCGAGTCGCTCGGATTCGCCTCGAAACCCTGGGAGTTTCCATTGACGCCCTGACCGAGGACCAGCGTCGATACGTGGATTCCTGGCAGGCGGGAACCTAGGTGCCCTGGAGGGCGGTCTTTCTCGACCTGGGGGGCACGCTCCTCGATCCCGCGAGCGATCATCGGGCCCACCGTGCCATCGTCCGTTCCTTCCGGGAAGCCGCGGACGTCAGCCTCTCCGAGGAGAAACTGTGGGAACGCTACGAGCGCCTCCACCAGGAGCGCATCCGACAGCTCGGGACGAGATGGAAGGTGGACCGCGTCATGAATCGAGAGGCGCTGAGCCAGATTCTCCGGGAGGAAGGCCGCGTCCTCGAGGAAGAGCACTGGGAGGCCTTCCAGGCGGCGTATTGGAAGGAGCACCTTCGTTGGCTCCAGATGTTCCCGGAGACCGAGGAGGTTCTGGGAGGACTTCGAGGATTCGATGTCCACCTGGGTCTTGTTTCCGACATCGACGAGGACTTCCTCCAGATCTGCCTCTACGTCTTCCCTCTCGACCGATTCCTGGATTCCATCACGACCTCCGAGGAGACAGGACGGGCCAAGCCGGACCCGGCAATCTTCCGCCGTGCCCTCGCGAAGGCGGACTGTCGTCCTGAAGAGG
>JAJISK010000002.1 GCA_022848785.1 Thermoplasmatota archaeon | reverse complement strand
GGATGCGAGCTCGGAGCGGACCCGAACGACGGTCTTCGGGGTGAGCTTCACCGCGAGTGCCATTGGAATGGCGGCAGGCACGCTCATAGGAGTCTTCGCCGACGGAGCCGTGTTGATGGGCGCCACGCCGCAGGCCGCCTACCAGCCCCTGTTCCTCCTTCTGGGGGGCCTCCTTCTCGCGGTCCCCGCGCTCATTCCCCTCTTGCGGTTGCCTCGCCGGGAGGGGGCAAAGGAACGGGGGTTCCTCCCTGCGGAATCGCGCCGCGTGATTGCCCGGTTCTTCGCGGCGAACATCCTCATCGGTTTCGGGGCCGGGATCATCGTCCCGCTCTTCTCGCTCTGGTTCGTTTTCCAGTTCGGCGTGGGAGAGGCCTTCACGGGGCCCTTGTTCGCCGTCTCGATGGTGGTGAACGCGGCGGCCTTCCTCATCGCCCCGTGGATCGCAAAGCGGGTCGGCTTGATCCGATCCGTCGTTGCCCTCCAGGCCGCGGCGACCCTCGTGCTTTTCCTCATTCCCGCGGCCGCCGCCTTGGGCGCCCTCGCCCTCCTGGTGGTCTCTGTCCTCTTTGTGGTTCGCAACGCCCTGATGAACATGACGTGGCCCGTCCTCACCTCGTTCCTCATGGGGGCCGTGGATGTGAACGCCCGGTCCGCCGCCAGCGCGGTCACCGCGGTGTCCTTTCGTCTTCCCTTTGCGCTCAGCGCGATCCTGGGCGCCTATCTGCTGACCGTGGACCTCGCCATTCCCTTCTACCTGACGGGCATCCTATACGCCGTTGGAACGGTGGCATTCTGGGCGTTTTTCCGAGACTACAGCACGTCAAGTACAGGTTCTGCTGGTGCGTAGCGCAACGGTCCACCCTCGGAACGAGGACAGCAGCCGATTCATTAGATGCATTGTCTGCGGCAGGGGGCCGAAATTCTGGGTCGGGGCGATGGGGCGTCTCACTCCCCCGGCCCTCCCCTGATTGTTGATATGACCCCCTATTCTGAGGGCTTACACGAGGTCGTAGGCGTGGAATTGGACAAGTTCTCTAGGCTCAAAGATTCAAACGGGTAGCATACCCCTCAGTGCCCCATCAAAGTCCAATTTAGTGTTTTTTGGTCCCTTAAGGAGAGTCACCAGGATGTTGAAGGGAAGGTCGATGTTGAGTCGCTCCACTTCGATGTAGAGGGCTCGCAGGTCCATCAGGCTATCTCTTTCTTGAAGGCGAGCAGGGCTCCCGCGAGGCCGAAGGCCACCCACTGATACATGGGATTCGGGATTGCCGTGAAGAGCCGCAGGTAGGTCATGTTCCCCGAAAGGAAGTAAGATTCGAGGAGCACCACCACCATCCCTAGGACGAATACCCCGTAGAATACGAGGGGTCGCCATTTCCAAGATGGTTCGTTCGCATACAGGTCCCGCAAGAAGAGCGTGTTTAGGTTTTCCATCATGTCTGCTGGTCACGTCCTTGTCAATCACGTTAACCTTTCTTCACGAATTATCAAGAATGAATTTTTCGCACGCAGCATGGGGCCACGCTTTCACTTTTCATTCAAGCTTACGACCCTCCAGCAGGGGGGCCCCAGGGATCCTCAGGAGGGGTACCATGGCTTGGGGACTCGCACCGTTACGGGTTCAGAATCACGTCCGGAGGACGCACATCTTACCCACCTACAACGTCGCCCCGTGAGGACCCACCGCAGGGCGTCACGCTTTCTCCTTCCCCTCGGCCCGCCTTCTCCCGAGCAATAGGGCGTCTCCGCCGCCCGCCGGCGAAAGGGTTATATTGCGGTGCGGCCAGGCGTGGCCATGGCCTGGGAGCAGGCAGAAGTGCGCAGCCTGAAGCCCAACCGCTATGTCCTGATTGGGGACGAGCCCTGCCGGATCATCAGCATCACGACGAGCAAGCCAGGGAAGCACGGTGAGGCCAAGGCCCGGATCGAGTGCTTCGGGCTGTTCGACAACCAGAAGCGGAGCATCGTTCACCCGGTCACTCACAAGGTGCGGGTGCCGATGATCGATCGACGAAGGGCCCAAGTGCTCTCGCTTCAAGGAGGCGAGGTGCAACTCATGGACCTCGAGACCTACGAGACCTTTACGCTGCCCGTGCCGGCGGACTTCGAAGGCAAGCTCGAGCCGAGCCAGAACCTGCAGTACATGGTGGCCATGGGACGCCCCAAACTGCTTAGCAGGCCGTAGGCATGGGCGTGGAGACCCTGCTTTTCGCCGATGCGGGCCCTCGGGAGGGGGCCCGGGCCGCCCTCTTTGGGGTCCCCTACGATGGAACCGCCTCCTTTCGGCCGGGGGCCCGCTTCGGTCCGAACGCGATTCGTCAAGCCTCTTACAATTTCGAGACATATCATCTGGATCTCGGGGTGGACTTGGAAGGGGCGCGGTTCGCCGACTGGGGCAACCTGGAAGAGTTCGGCAGCTCGGCGGCGATGGTCGAGGGCGTTGCCCGGCATGCGGCGGACCTGGCTACGCAGGGCCTGTTCGCCCTCGCCCTGGGTGGGGACCATTCCCTGACTCCTCCGTGCGTTCAGGCCCTCGACCGACCCGCCTTTGTGGTGCTGGACGCCCACATGGACTTCCGGGATACCTACCTCGATGATCCCAACAGCCACGCTTGCGTGACACGGCGGGTGGCAGACCACCTGGGCGCCGACCACGCCGTCGTTCTCGGGGTCCGATCCGCTTCCAAGGAGGAGAAGGAGGCGGCCGATCGTCTCGGCCTCCGCACCGTGACCGCGTCTCGCATTCGCGAGAAGGGAATCGAGGCCGCGCTGAGCGTTGTGGAGGAATTGCCAGACCGGGTGTACCTCAGTCTCGATATGGATGCGATCGACCCTGCCTATGCGCCGGCCGTCGGGAACCCGGAGCCCTTCGGCCTGACCCCGCTGGAAGTCCAGGGGGTGATTCAGGCGTTGGGGGAGCGGATTGTCGGGTTCGACCTCACCGAGGTCAGTCCGCCTTGGGACCACGGACAGACGGCCGCATTGGCCGCTCGCATGATCCGGGAGGTCCTTGCCCAGCTCCGCCTCGCGGGGAGAATCTGACGAAGGCGGTCCACCGCGTCTAGCGATACCCCGCGATCTCTGAGTCCGGATCGAAGAGCCGCTCGACGTCGTACTGTTTGATTTCCCCCTCCAGCCGGCGGTCCAGCTCGGTCTTTCGGCGGCGAATCTCTTCGAGATCCTGGTCCTTTTCGGCAAGGGCGCGTCGGAGTCGCTCCATCTCGTTCGGGATCCTGGGGTCGATGCGCAGGCCCGCGACGCTCAAGATGGAGATGGTGTTCATGGCGATGTCGAGCTCCAGTCTGGTCCGCTCGCGGAGTCCGTGGCCGATCACGCTCTGACTCACCTTGTCCAAGAACTCCTTGTGTCCCTGGAGCATCGTGAGGATGCGTTGCACACGTTCCCCCAGCTGAAGCAGGTAATCCTCGAGCCGGAGGACGGAGTCATCCATCTCTGCCAGGATGCCGCGGTCTCCGATTTTGGCCCGTGGTCCGAGGCCGAGGGCCTCCCAGAGGACCGCCTCGCCCTTCTTCCGTCGCGCCATCTCCTTGGAGAGGTCCTGTTGCTCACGGTGGTCCCTGTCTAGCTTGACGAGAAGCCGTTCCAGCTTCCCTTCGAGCCGCCTAAAGTCCTTCTCGAGGGCGAACACGCGCTCCTCAACGTTGCCCCGCACCACGTCCCTCGCTCCACCCGGCCCGTTATGAGGATTTGTTTCTGGATATCACTGTTGAGAGCGAGAGGATAAATACATGGAATTGTATTACATGTAATTATGACAGCCGATGACAAAGACCGAGGCGACGAGGCCGAAGAGGAGATTGAAGTCGAGGTGCAAGACGAGGCCGGCGAAGCGCGGGAGCGTTTCATCGACTCTCTCCGGGACCGACTTCGCCATTCCATCGAGGACATCGTGGAGGCCGCCTTCCGAGAGGCCGGTCAGGTTCGCGGACGAGCCGGGGTCTGGAAGCACCGGCTGGACCACGAGATGGACCGCGTGCGGGAGGACGTGAGTCGCGCAATCCACGCCGCCCGGGTCGGGTTCACCCCACTTGACCTCAAGATCGTCAAGCGGGGTCTACGGGGGCGACGGAACACGCTCATGACGCGGGTGAAGGACGAAGACGCCCGACGGATCGATCTTCTCGTCGAGGGGGGCATCTTCAACAGCCGGTCCGAGGGCGCCGCCTTCCTCATCCACGCGGGGTTGGAGTCGCGGCGCGACCTCATCGACAAGGTCGAGGCCACGGCCCAGAAGATTGTGGAGCTGAAGGACAGGCTGCGCGTGGAATTCTCCGAAGACTGAGGGCAGGCCACGGTCACAAGTGCCCAGTTGCCTTAAGAGCGGGAACAGGGTAGTCGCGGCCGAGGCCCGGGAGCATGCCGGAAATCATCATTCGAACGGAGAAGCTCTCCAAAAACTTCGTCAGCAAGGACCGCAAGGGCTTCCGAAGCAAGAAGAAGAAGGTTGAGGCCCTGAAGGACGTCGACTTGGAGATCGAGGAGGGCGAAATCTTCGGTCTCTTGGGCCCCAACGGCGCCGGGAAGACGACCTTGATCAAGTGCCTCACTACGCTCCTCATCCCCACAAGCGGCCGGGCGTGGGTCAACGGTTTCGACATCCTCACCCAGGACAACCTCGTCCGGGCGTCGCTGGGCACGATGCTGATGGGCGAGCGCGGCCTCTACTGGAAGCTAACCGGGCGGGAGAACCTCGACTACTTCGGGGCCCTATATCACGTACCGAAGCAAGTTCGAAAACGGCGAATCGAAGAGCTGAAGGAGCTCCTGGAGCTGGGGGAGTTTCTCGACCGGTCGGTGGAAACCTATTCCTCCGGCCAGAAAATGATTCTCGCCTTCGCGAAGGCCCTGATCAACGAGGCACCCATCCTCATTCTGGACGAGCCCACGGTCACCATGGACGTGCCCACGGCCCGGAAGCTCCGGAGGATCGTCATGGACCTCAACGATCGAGGGCACACGATCCTGTACACCACCCACCTGATGCAAGAGGCGGAAGAGCTGTGCGATCGGGTGGCCATCATCGACCACGGCGAAATCATCGCCCATGGCACCCCGGACGCGCTCAAGGCCTCCCTGGTCACCGAGGAGACCATCACCCTGGAGGGCATCATCCCGCAGAAAGTCACCGAGGACATTCGGTCCATCGCCGGCGTCAAGGCGGCCACCGTCACATCGGAGGAGGACGGGCGTACCTCCGTCTCCATCGTTACAGAGGACAGCCGCCTTCTGCTTCCCAAGATCATCGAGAAAGTCGTCGGAAACGGCGCCACGGTGGACTTCATCAAACCCCACGAGGTGACCCTGGAGGACGTCTTCATCGCGAAGACGGGCCGGGCCCTGAACGTGGACACCCGGGTCGTGGCGGAGCGCGAGGGGGGGCCCAGTGGCCGTTGAGAAGCTCGGCCTCACCCGGATGTCGAGGCGCTCCAACCTGGACATCGTCTGGACTGTCTTCAAGGCCCGGATCCTGATCATCTCCCGTTACCGCGGATCCCTGTTCCTGGAAACCCTCATCCCTCTCGTCTTCGCCGCCCTTCCCATCCTCATCGGGCTGTCCGTGGCCGGAGGAGATGCTGCCGCCTCGGCCAACTTCAATCGCCAGGTCGGAACCCCTGACTACCGTCTCTACATGCTCCTCGGGGCCGTGACCTTCGTCGTCGTCTCCATCATGCTCTGGATCGTGGGGTTCTGGATCCGGCGGGAGATGGAGATGGGGACGCTGGAAGCCATGTACCTCGCCCCGGCGAAGCGCCTCTACCTCGTGTCGGGCATCGCCACCTATGCCTTCCTCCGGAGCCTCATTGCCTTCGCGATCGCCCTCGGTGTCGGCTCCCTCGTCTTCGGGGTGAACCCGTTCCAGGGCGAAATCGCGCTGGCGACAGCCTTCCTCTTCGTGGGCCTCATCCCCCTCTGGGGCCTGGCCTTCCTCTTCGGCGCCTTCATCCTGAAGGTCAAGGAGGCCAACAGCGTCGTCAACAGCGCCCAGTGGGTCGTCTCCTTCCTCATGGGGGTCTTCTTCCCCATCGCCTTCTTCCCGCCGTTCCTCCAGTGGGTGGCCCTGAGCTTTCCGCCGACGTGGATGAACAACGGCGTGCGGGCGGCCCTGCAGGACCTGTCCTTCTTCTTCGGGACCTGGTACTTCGACCTGGCCGTGCTCTTCGTGTTCGCCGCGGTGGTCCCCTTCCTGGGGTACAGCCTCTTCCTGCGGACGGAACACCACATGAAGAAGAACGAGGGGGTGGGGCAGTATTGATGGCTCATCGCGGCTTCGGCCTCGCCCGCGTGGGCCTCCTTCAGCGCCTGTCCACCTTCCTGACGATGTCCAAGAAGACCATCGTGGAGTTCTCCCGCTACCCCGTGGCCTTCATCGCCACCTTCGCGCAAGTCTTCCTCATCATCCTCATGTTCCTCTTCGCGGCGTTCGCCTTCACCACGCCCGGAAGCGAGCTGGCCCAAGGCAAGCAGATCGCGGGTGTGATGGTCTACGGGCTGATCATCCAGCTCTTCCTCTCTTTCACCCTCTGGGAAGTGGGCTTCTCCATTCGCGAAGAGCAGGTCCGGGGGACCCTGGAGTCCCTCTACATGTCCCCCGCAAGCCGATTCGGCAGCCTGATCTCCCGGATCTTTGCCATCCTCCTCTGGACCTCCGTCATGGCCGTGTTCGCGGTCCTCCTGGTGTCCCTCTTGGTGAACGGCCTCCCTACGGCCAACTTCCTCCTCGCCATGGTCGTCCTTCTCTTCACGATCTTCGGGCTCATGGGAATCGGGCTGCTCATGGCAGCCATCACGATTCGGCTAAAGGAGACCGCCCAATTTCTGGTGGGCGTCCTCCAGTTCTTCTTCATCATCTTCGCGGCCATGTTCTTCCCCTTCGGGGTCCTCCCCGACGTCATGGTGGACTACGTGAGCCGCTACCTCCCCGTGGCCTACTCCGTGGACGCCTTCCGTTCCCTTCTCCTCGGCCTCCCCCCCGGCTTCCCCGAACTGCTTCCCCTTACCCAAGAAATCCTCATCGTCGTCCTCTTTGGCATTCTGGCCCCGCCCGTCAGCTACCTTCTCTACAAGGAGGTGGAACGCCGAGCGCGCGTCCAGGGGACCCTGGGGGACTACTGAGCCGTTCCCATGCGGGTGGAAGCCGTCACGGCCGATCGGCGCGACTTCATGCGCTTCCTATCCGAGGACCCGGTTCGCAACGCCTTCGCGCTGTACGACTTGGAGGAGGAGGGGGACCGAGTGCAGTGCTTCGCGGCGGTGGAGGGCGACGCCTTCCGGGGGTACCTTCTGGCCTGGCACGGACGCCAATATCCCAACGTCATCATCACGGGGGACAAAGGGGCCGCCGAGGCCTTGCTGCCTCGGGCGCCGCCCAGCCCGTGCACCTTCCTCCTGGTTCCAGGCTTGGTGGCGGCAGTGGAGGAGAGACGCGAGATCCGCGCACGGCGCATGATGGACTTCATGTTCGTTGAGGCGAGATCCTTTCGCTCCGCCGACACGCAGGATGCCGAACGGTTGGGAGAGAAGGACGCCGATGCCCTAGAGGCCCTGTATCGAGACGCCACGGAAGAACCGAGGGAATGGGGCCAGTGGGCCGAGCGAGGGCTTGCCTACGGTCTCAGCCGGAGAAATCAGCTCGTCGCCGCTGCCGGCACGCACTTTATCGCGCCTGGTTGCAGCCTGATTGGGGGTGTCTATACGCCCCCCGACTTCCGAAGACAAGGGTATGCGGCAGCCGTCACCTCGGCCGTGACCGAGGACGCGCTACGACGGAGCGACCGGGTGGGGCTCATGGTGGTTTCGACCAACGTCGCCGCCATCGGACTCTACGAGAAACTGGGCTACCGGAAGGGGGTCCAGTGGGCCTGGCTAGACAGCGGGACCGGCCACATTCCCCTCGCGTAAGAGCCGGCTTTTGAGCTGCATCACGTCGTGATTTCGACCACGGTTCCTGAGATGCGGCCCCGAACAAGGAAGGCGGTTCTCGCGAGAGGGGCCAACCAGCGGAGCGCCGAGGTAGCCCTCTTCGTCGAATCCCGCATCCCGCGACGAAACTCCTCCCAGGTGATTGCTCGTACCGATCCGTTGTAGGTCTGACCGCCGCGGGTAAGGCGGATATTAGGAGATACCAGCACGTTCCTCAACCAATCGGATCGCCGGCCATAGCTCGAGACGGCAAACATCCGATGGGAGTTCGCGAGGTAGACGGGGAGGACCACCCGATGGACCCGACCCGTCTTGCGACCTTGCGTCTCCAGCGTGATAAACGAGTTGAAGCCCGCCTCCGTCACGAATGCCAGAAGCCTTCGGCTGAGGGCACGGGAGATACGTCGAGGGATTCCGAAGCGCCGCGCCATGGTTCAGCCTTAAACATGGCTCGGAACGGGTTTAAGGGGCTGCTCCAGCCAGGGCATGAGTCATTCACCCACCTCCCCCGGAAAACGATATTAGGATGCTGGCCTTGTTGCACACGGAGTAGACATGGGGAGAGAGTGGACAGGCCCCCTGGAGAAGCTAGACGAGTATCGCTATGGGATTCCCAAGTCCTACAAGTCCGAGATGCGGGCTCCGGGCGTCATCTATGCGGACGCCAGGCTCATTCAGGACGTCGTGAAGGACTTCGCGCTGGAGCAGGTGGCCAACGTTGCCACGATGCCAGGCATCCAGAAGGCCTCCATGGCGATGCCGGACATTCACTGGGGATACGGGTTCCCGATTGGGGGGGTGGCGGCCTTTGACGCGGAGGATGGAGTCCTGTCACCCGGCGGGGTCGGCTACGACGTAAATTGCCTTGCTAGTGATTCTCGTGTTATTACGTCGCACGGATATCGCCTACCTATCTCAGATTTCGAGGATCGGTGGGCCCGCGAGAGGCTAATGTGTGTCAACCCCACTCACAGGACGACGTCCACTGATGTGGCCGCTTTCATGCGTTTCAAGGCATCCACTGCGTACAAGGTCCGCACGCTGACTGGTGTGGAAATCACTGCGACTGCAGAACACCCCTTCCTCACGCCCGAAGGCATGAAACCTCTCAAGGAGGTTGGCGATCTTCCGATAGCGATCTACCCGTTTCGGGGGGTTGATTATGAAGAGCCCTCTGGGACTGAACTCGTCACAGAAGAGACCCTACGCCGCTTTCTTTCGCCGCGTCGCCTTGCCCAGATTATTCCACGATTAAAGGAGAGAGACCTCCTCCCCCTGAGCCCCCGGAATCCCAAGTTTCCCTATCTTCTGAAGCTCTTTGGCTTCATCCTAGGGGACGGTTACGCTGGATGGGGAACGGGACGGAGCCAGATTTGGTGCTACGGCTCCGCGACGGATCTTGAGGAGATCAGAGAGGACGTGGAACGCGTAGGTTTCACCCCATCCAAGGTGTACCGAAGAACGCGTCGCTTCAGCCTTGAGGTCCACGGCCAAACAAACACCTTCACCAATACTGAGGAGTCCTTTAGGATAAGATCAAGTTCGCTGTTAGCGCTCCTCCACGCCCTCGGACTCCCCATAGGAAACAAGGCGAAGCAGGATTTCGAACTCCCCGACTGGCTCTTTGATCTTCCTCTCTGGCAGAAACGGCTCTTTCTGGCCGCCTTGTTTGGGGCCGAGATGAGCGCCCCTTCAACCCTTACCGGTCGCAAGTACAACTTCTACTGCCCAACTTACTCGCTCTCTAAGAGAGATGGATTCCAGAATTCCGGATTGCGGGTTGCCAGGCAGATTGCGCAACTTCTCCATGACTTCGGCGTGAGGGTCCTACCCATATCCCAGGTCGTCGATCCCGTTCCTAATAGCGGGGACCATTCATATCGATTCAAGGTTCTTGTGGCCAACACTAGCGAGAATCTCATTCGATTCTTCTCGACAATCAACTTTGACTACAGTCACCGGAAGAGATTCCTGGCCAATGCCGCTGCCTACTACCTCACGTTCAAGGAGATGGTGTTGCGCCATAAGTTCGAAGCGTCAAAAACGGCTCGGAGGATGCGGGCTCAGGGAGTCCCCGCCGAAGAGATCTTGAGTCAGTTGGCAGGTGTTTACACCACTCGGGCTTTCCTCAAAGGTAGGATTTGGGGCACAGAGGCGAAGCCTCGGGCATGGCCCCCTTTCCCCTCATTTGATGAGTTCTTAGAATGGACCCGAAGTTCGGCCGGGGCATCCGGGATCGTGTGGGACCGAATAGAGTCTATCGAGGAGCAGTCTGTGGATGAGGTTTACGACTTCACCGTAACCAGCAGGCATCATAACTTCATCGCCGATGGCTTCGTCGTTTCCAATTGCGGTGTGCGCTTGATTCGAACGGACTTGCAGCGCGAAGAAGTCCAGGCGAACCTCAAGCCTCTGGTGGACGCGCTATTCGCGAATGTCCCTAGTGGGGTGGGCTCCAAGGGGAAGATTCGGTTGGGGCGAAAGGAACTCAAGGATGTGCTTGACACGGGGGCGCCCTGGGCCGTCGAGAGGGACTATGGATGGGACCAGGACCTAGAGCGAATCGAGGAGGGGGGTTCCTTTGACCTCGCGGAATCCGATCTGGTGAGCGAGAAGGCCCTCACTCGTGGCATGCCCCAGTTGGGAAGCCTCGGTGCGGGGAACCACTTCGTCGAGATCCAGTTCGTGGAGGAAGTGCGAAACCCGGACGCCGCGAGGGCCATGGGAATCGACCGAGAAGGCCAGGTGTGCGTGATGATCCATACCGGATCTCGGGGTTTCGGCCACCAGGTCGCCACAGATTACATCCGCCTCCACGAACAGGCCGTCCGTAAGTATGGAATCGAGCTTCCGGACCGGCAGCTTGCTAGCGCCCCAGTCAATTCGAAGGAAGGGCAGGATTACTTTCACGCGATGTATGCTGCGGCCAACTATGCATTCACCAACCGGCAGCTCATCACCCACTGGACAAGGGAGTCCTTCGAAACCGTCTTGGACACGCCGGCGGACGACATGGGCATGGAGATTGTCTACGACGTGAGTCACAACATGGCGAAGCTGGAGGAGCACAACGTCGAAGGGACCCGGAAGGAGGTCTACGTCCACCGAAAGGGAGCGACGCGGGCCTTCCCGCCAGGGCACTCCGACGTCCCCCTTCGGTACAAGGACATCGGCCAACCCGTCCTGATCCCGGGTAGCATGGGGACCCATTCCTTCGTCCTGGTGGGCACGGAGGGCGCCATGGAACAGACCTTTGGCTCCACGTGCCACGGCGCGGGCCGGATCATGTCACGAAAGGCGGCCTCCCGCAAATGGCGTGCCAACGAGGTTCAAGAGAATCTGAAACGCCAGGGCATCTACGCCCACTCCGCAAGCTGGAAGGGGCTTGTCGAGGAGGCCCCCGGGGCGTACAAGGACGTGGAGAATGTGGTGGAGGTCTGCCAGGGAGCGGGCATCTCCGATATCGTGGTCAAGCTCAGGCCCATGGGCGTCGTGAAGGGTTGAGGTGCAGGTTTCGCTCGTACCTCTCGGTCCATTGCCCAAGGAGACCATCGCCGGACTCGATACGGATCTTCGAACGGCCGGGGTGGGGGTGACCGTCCTGCCCTCTCAGGAGATTCCGAAAGAGGCCTATGACGCCCCACGCCGCCAATACCGGGCCCCCGACCTCCTAGAGATCGCACGGTGGGGCCACGGCGAGCATGTCCTCCTCGTGACGGATGTCGACCTCTACGTGGAGCCTCTCAACTTTGTCTTTGGGCAAGCAGACGTCGGAGGGCAGGCGGCCGTAATCTCCCTCCATCGGCTGGGGTCCGAAGACCTCGTCCTCTTCCGTCGAAGAACCCTCAAGGAGGCCCTCCATGAACTCGGCCACAACGTCGGCCTGGAACACTGTGCGGAGGAGACCTGTGTCATGTATTTCTCCAACGGGCTACCAGACACGGACCGGAAGGGACCCAATCTGTGCGCGGCGTGCGCCCGCAGCCTTGGGAAGGACCCCCCCTGGAACCTGCCTGGCTAGGCTCCCTCGGCGAAGGCCAGCATCATCGCGGCGGTCGCCTTGATTCCTCTCCGTGCATCCTCCAGACGGATGTTCTCGTTGGGGGCGTGGGCCTTGCTTCCCGCATACCCCACCCCCGGCCCGGCGGCCGAGGGCGTGCCCAGGCTCGTATAGAAGTAGGTGGACGACGAGCCCAGGGACCACGGGAAGATGTTGGGTTCGTCTTCGTAGGCTGCTTGGTAGCCACGCAGAAGAGCTTGTCCGATGCGGGAGGAGAGGGGGGTGGTCGCGGGCTCGAAGGTGCCATGGCTCTTGACCTCGACGTCCTCGAAGCCCCCTGCCTTCAGGTGGGCCTTCATGGCCTTGAGCACCTCCTTCGGGGGCTGGCCGGGTAGCAAGCGGAAGTCCAGCTTCGCCTTCGCATAGGCCGGGTTGATGGTCTTCGACCCGCCGCCGATGTAGCCCGCGTAGAAACCATCGATGTTGCAGGTGTTCCCGTACACCATGTGCTGGAGCCGAGCCCACGGTGTGTCCCCGCCCAATACTTCCACGGCCCCGTACGTCTTCATGAAGTCCGCCGGATCGTACCGGTTCCGCTTAAGGTAGGCAAGTTCCTCCTCCGTCGGGCGGTGAACGTTGTCGTAGAATCCGGGGATGAGAATCTTTCCGTCCTCGTCCCGGAGGGTTCGGAGGGCCGCGATGAGGCGCCACGCCGGGTTCGGGATGGAAACGGCGACGGAGGAGTGCTGGTCGACGGCGGCCTTCCTCACCGTAAGCTCCACGTAGAGGATGCCCTTGGACCCCAGGTGCATGGTCGGAGTCCCGTCCGCGGTATGGCCGCTCCCCTCGATGGTCGCCCCGTCGGCCTCAAAGAGGTCCTGGTGCCGCTTCCAGAAGGCGTTGAGGTGAGGACTGGACACCTCCTCCTCCCCCTCGATCATGAACCGAAGGCGCAGGGGCAGATTCCCCCGCGCGTCCTGGATCGCCGCCTGCGCGATGGCCTGAGAGAGGGTGTTTCCCTTCGTGTCCGACGATCCACGAGCGTAGAACACGCCCTCACGGATCACGGGGTCGAAGGGGTCTGACTTCCACTCGTCCATGGGCTCCTCCGGCTGCACGTCGTAGTGGTTGTAAAGGCACAACGTGGGGCCCGTAGACCCCACCTCCCCCACAACCAGGTTCGGGCCGTTTGGCACCGGCATCTCCCGCGCGCTGACCCCCCACTTCTCCAGGAGCTCCCGGGTGGCCCGGCTGCCCTCCTTGAACCCTTCCCCTCTGGCGCTGACGGTCCGGACGGCGCAGTAGTCCGTCAAGTCCGTTACGAAATCGTCAAAGTGTTCGTCGATGAATCGAAAGATCCGCTTCCTCTCCTCCTCTCCCATGCGGGGAGTGATGGAGATTCGCGCTATAGGGTTTCCGTCGTCCACGAGCGCCGGACCATGAAGAGGGTCAAGAGCAGCGAGGCCAGCAGGGCCAGGATGAGGCCGTAGGCGAAGGTCGCCGTCGGCGTGACGATCCACAAGAAGCCGGCGACGGCGCTGGCGGGGAATCGGGCGACGCCTGTGAGGGTGTGGTACGTCCCCAAGGCGGTGGCCCGCAGGTTGGGGGGCGCCAGGTCCGCGACGAAGGCCCGCTCGACCGCGTTGACAAAGGCGGAGGAGAGGCCGAAGAGGCCAAACAGGAGGAGAAGCTGCCAGGCCTCGGCGAAGAGGATCAGGCCGCCAGTCATGAAGGCGAAGGCCAGGTAGCCTACAAGGATGATCGGAGGCCGCCCCAGACGGTCGGAGAGGATGCCCACCGGGAAGGCGGTGAGGGCGTAGACGAGGTTGAATGCGACGTAGAAGAGGATTCCCGTCCCCTCGGTCAGCCCGACGCCCACGACCCGAAGGAGGAGGAACAACACGGAGAAGTGACCTAAGGCAAAGACGGTGGCGACGAGGATAAAGCGGCGCAGGGCCGGGCTTAGGGTCGCGAAACCCACCCGAAGCGAGGGGACGTCCTTGGGCCTCCGCGCCCTCTCACGGATGAATAACGTGAGAAGGGCCGAGACGAGGGCGGGCCCGACGGCGATGAGGAAGATCTCCCGGAAGGGGAGCCCAAACGCGTCCAAGAGGACGAACGCGGTTAGTGGTCCAAGGACGGCGCCTAGGGTGTCCAAGAGGCGGTGAAATCCGAAGACCTTGCCGCGAGCTTCCGTGGGGGTTGTGTCCGCGAAGACGGCGTCCCGGGGGGCGTCCCGAAGCCCCTTGCCAACGCGCTCCATCACACCCACAACCATGAGATGCGGCCAGACGCGGACGAAGGGAATGGCCGCCTTCATGGCGCTGGAGACGCTGTAGCCCGCGATAACGAGACCCTTTCGCTGGCCGATGCGGTCCGACCAGTAGCCGGAGAATACCTTGAGCAGGCTCCCAGTGCTCTCCCGGGCCCCCTCGAAGATGCCGAAGATGAAGGCGGTCGCCCCAAGCTCCGTCAGGAGAAAGAAGGGGAGGAGGGGGAAGATCATCTCGCTACTCAGGTCCGTCAGGAGACTGACGAGGCCCAGGAGGTAGACGTTGAACGTGAGGCCGGCGGAAAGACCCTTAGCCCGGCCCGACCGAGTGCCCATGCTACCGGCGAGGGAAGGGTGACGCTAGAAAAGACCTTGCTCGGCTGAGCCCCTCAGGCCTCGGTGATCTTGATGGCCTCGACGGGGCAGACGGCCTCGCACGCCATACAGTCGATGCAGTCGGCCTCCCGTGTGGGATCCGCCTTCTTTTCGGATTCCGGGTGACCGGGCGTGTCCTCCCACTCGAAGACATCGGTGGGGCAGACCGGGATGCACGCGCCGTCCTCGATGCAGAGGTCGAAATCCACGGCCACGTGGGTTCCATGGATGCCGAGCTTTTCCGGGGGCTCCAACGGCCCCCAGACATCGTGGTCGGAGTGTTGCTCGACCACTTCCCGGGTGTTCATGAAGTCCGGATCGATGGCCATGCGAAGTTCATATTTCGGCGTAGACATAAACCTATCCCATTGCGAGGTTTTGTCCGATACTGGTCGAGCCCATCCCCGAGGCGGAGCCCTTCCGAGAGGTTTTATGAGGCGGACCCGCCCTTCGGGAGGACAGAGGGGTAAGTTGGGAAGGAGCCTGCGGGTGGACCTGACTTGGTCCCCCCCGAGGAGCCACGAGGAGATCAAGAAGGAGCGGGGGAGGGGGCCTCCTGGCCTCTACCTCATCATCGCCGGGAAGCGGATCGCGGGCAAGTGGAACGAGGGGACCTTCCGACTCCTCGACATCGGCCAGGCCGATGACATTCACCTTCGAATCGGCGCCCACGAGCGAGAAGACTGTTGGCATCCCCGTGCCCGTGGGAGCTCCTTGTTGGTGAAGATCGCGGAGGTTCCGGAGGACGAATACGATGAGACGGACCGTCGGGCCTTGGTGTGCTGCCTCCGTGTTGCCGAGCGTCCCCCTTGCGGAGACGAGTGCAGGGACGGCTACCACCGAGCCGAGTCGGTGGAGATTTCGAGTGGGGGCGAAATGGCGCCTCTGAAGTCGCGTTACGCCTGTTAGCCCTCGACCCGCCGCCCCCGCACTGGGGGGCTTCCCACAATGTTGAAGGCTGCACGTCGGATACCCCGTGCGTGCTGTCCGTCCAGGAGATGCGCGTTCTCGATGCCAACCTGGAGTACCACGGAGTCTCCATCGAGACCCTCATGGAGCGGGCCGGCAAGGGAATCGCGAAGGTCCTGCTGGAACGGATGGAGGCGGAGGGGGCGCGTGTCCTTATCCTCTCCGGAACCGGGAACAACGCGGGGGACGGTTTCGTGGCGGCCCGCTTCCTGAAGGACCAGGCGCAGGTCACGGTGGCCCTCGCAAAGCCCCGTGAAGCGACTTCCAAGGGGCCTGCCCAGGTGAACTTGGGTCGGTTGCCCCCCGAGGTCAAGCTGGTCGAGCCCCCCCTCGAGGCCGTTGCGCTGGTGGACGGGGCCGACATCCTGGTGGACGGGCTTATGGGGACTGGGATCCAGGGAGCCTTGCGCGAACCCTACCGAGCCCTTGTCGAGGCGATGAACGCCTCAGGGAAACCCATCCTCTCCATCGACATGCCCAGCGGCCTCGGCTCCGATCGGGTCGTGTCGCCCACGGTAACCGTGGCCCTGCACCGGATCAAGGAGGGCATGGACTCGGCGACGAGCGGGGATGTGGTGGTTGTGGACATCGGCATCACGGCGGAGTTGGAGCGGATGATTGGACCGGGGGAGCTCCTCTACTACCCTCGCCCGGGCGCGGACGCGCACAAGGGGGACAGCGGTCGCGTTCTCGTAGTGGCAGGAGGTCCCTTCACGGGGGCGCCTTCCCTTTCGGCCATGGCGGCTTATCGAATGGGAACGGATGTGGTACACGTGGCGACACCAACCCGGAGCGCCCCCATCGTATCCGCCTTCAGCCCAACGCTCATCGTCCACCCTCTCTCGAGCGACAGACTGGTGCCGGAAGACGTTCCGGTTCTCCTCGAGCTCGCCGGGGGGATGGATGCCGTGATCATCGGACCCGGCCTGGGTCGAGACGAGGCCACCCTCGAGGCGGTGCGGCGTTTCCTTCGGGAACTGGACAAGCCTGTGTCCGTGGATGCCGACGGCATCACGGCCGTCGCCGGCGACCTGACGTCTGTCCAGGGGAAGAGTGGCGTCATCACCCCCCACGTCCAGGAGTTCTATCGCCTGTCGGGGGTCGAATTGGCCGACCGAGAGGAGGAGCGGCTGGAGCAGGTCGCTTCCTTCGCCAAAGAGTTGGGGCTCACGGTTCTCCAGAAGGGCCGCCACGATATCGTCTCGGACGGGCGTTCGACGAAGGTGAACGTCACGGGGAATCCCGGCATGACCGTCGGGGGGACGGGGGATGTCTTGGCCGGTCTCGTCGGCGCACTGCTAGGGAAGGGAGTGGAGCCCTTTAACGCGGCCCGGATCGCCGCCTTCGCGAATGGCTTTGCGGGAGACATCGCGTTCCGGGAGTTGAGCTACGGGATGACGGCAACGGACCTGCTGGACCGGATCCCGGCCGTCCTGATCGAGTTCGTCTAGTACCCGGTGACCTCCGCGAGGACGTCCTTGCCGTTGAGGGTAACCGGATAGGTCTGCAGAGGGAAGCTGGGCGGGGCCTTGACGACCTCCCCGGTCTTGATGTTGAACTGACCTCCTCCGCCCGGGCAGGTGACGACCTCTCCGTCCAGGGTCCCACCATCCAAGCGGGTCCAGTCGTACGTGCACGTGCCGTCCAGCGCATAGACCTCCCCGGCCTTCAGGACCACGATGTAGTCGCAGCCTAGAATCTCGACGTAGAGGATCTTCCCCTCCTCCAACTGCGGGAGTTCACAGAGCCTGACGAGTTCCCCCATGCGGCCCTCACCATTCGAACCGCATTCTTAAGCGTTCTCAAGACGCCCCGGGGGCGTGCTGTGGGCCTCATCCCCGGCCCCGACCCGCCTCCTGTGTGACGCCTCCATAGATTTTTTATACGGACTGCCTCATTGACGCCGCTCCGAAGGGATGGGATAGCTTATGGAATCACTCGCAAAGGATGCTATCGGCTTTGAGTCGGAAGACCTTACCCCCCCGGTTCCCAGTTCCGACGACATAGAGGCGAACGAGGAGCTGGAGGAGGTCCTGGCCTCCCTCAAGACCCGCATCAAGATCGTGGGGATCGGGGGCGCGGGATGTAACACCGTCTCCCGGATCGTGGAAGAAGGGGTGACGGGCGGGGAACTCTACGCGGTCAACACGGACGCCCAACACCTCCTTCACACGAAGTCCCCTCACAAACTCCTCCTGGGCAAGCGCCTCACCCGGGGCCTCGGTGCCGGCTCGCTCCCGCACGTGGGGGGCCAGGCGGCAAAGGAGAGTGAGGAAGAACTCCGGCAGGCCTTGGCCGAGTCGGACATGGTGTTCGTCACCTGCGGGCTGGGGGGCGGCACGGGAACGGGAGCCATCGGGACCGTGGCACAGATCGCCCGGGAGATGGGAGCCCTGACCGTGGCCGTCGTCACGATGCCCTTCACCGGCGAAGGCCGCATTCGGGCCGAGAACGCGGAGTGGGGGCTGGAGAAGCTGCGGGAGAACGCCGACACCGTGATCGCCATCCCCAACGACCGGCTGTTGGAGTTGGTCCCACGCCTTTCCCTCAACGCCGCCTTCAAGGTCGCCGACGAAGTCCTCATGCGCTCCATCAAAGGCATCACGGAACTGGTGACGAAGCCCGGCATGGTCAACCTTGACTTCAACGACATCAAGACCATCATGAAGGGCGGTGGCGTCGCCATGATCGGGCTCGGGGAGAGCCAGGCAACGGGGGAGGAGCGTGCCGTCGAGGCCATCGACGAGGCGATCAACTCCCCGCTCCTGGAAGTCGACATCTCTTCGTCCACGGGCGTCTTGGTCAACGTGGTGGGCGGTGAGGACATGAGCGTCTCCGAGGCCGAGCGCGTCGCGGAAGAGATTCAGACCCGCGTCAGTCCCAACGCCCGCATCATCTGGGGTGCCACCGTGGACCCCGGTCTCCGTCACGTGCTGCGCATCATGCTCGTCGCGACCGGCGTGAAGTCGAAGCAGATCCTGGGCCGCAAGACCGCCCAGGAGGTCAAGGAGAAGCTGGGCATCGACTTCGTGGGGTAGCGCTCATGGGGGTTTTTGCGGAAGCCCTCGCCTTTCGCCAAGAAGAAGTCCTCGCGGAGACTCCGTCCTCGGCCGATGACGAGCTGGAGGCGGTTCTTCGGGATCTCCGAACGACGATCAAGATTGTGGGCATCGGCGGCGCCGGCAGCAACACGATCAACCGGACCGTCCAGGCGGGCGTGGAGGGGGCGGACCTCTATGCGGCCAACACGGACGCCCAACACCTCCTTCACATCCGAGCCCCGAACAAGATTCTCCTAGGCCGCAACACAACCCGGGGGCTTGGGGCAGGTGCCCTACCCCACGTGGGCGAGGAAGCCACACGGGAGGCGGAACCCCAGATTCGCGCCCTCATGGAGGGGGTCGACATCGCGTTCATCACCTGCGGTGAGGGCGGGGGGACGGGCACCGGCGGAGCTCCGGTGGTGGCCCGGGTCGCCAAGGAAATGGGGGCCCTCACCGTCGCCATCTGTACGCTCCCGTTCCGAGCGGAAGGCCTCACCCGGATGGAAAACGCGGAGTGGGGACTGGAGAAGCTCCGGCGGTACGCGGACACGCTCATCATGATTCCCAATGACCGCCTCCTGGAACTGGTGCCTCGCCTCCCCCTGGCCGCGGCCTTCAAGGTCGCCGATGAGGTCCTCATGCGCTCCATCAAGGGCATCTCCGAGATTGTCACTCGACCCGGCCTCGTCAACCTTGACTTCAACGACATCCGAACGGTCATGGGTGACGGCGGCGTGGCCATGATCGGGATGGGGGAGAGCAACACCGAGGCGCGGGCCGAAGAGGCGGTGGAACAAGCCATCAACTCCCCCCTCTTAGAGGTCGACGTCAGTGGCGCCTCCGCAGCCTTGGTGAACGTCACCGGGGGGATGGACATGAGCGTCTACGAAGCGGAGCGGGTGGCGGAGTACGTTCAGGAGCGGATCAGCCCTGACGCAAGGATTATATGGGGCGCGAGGATTGATAACAGCCTAGAGCACAGCCTGAGGGTGATGGTGGTCCTCACCGGCGTGAAGAGCCGGCAGATCCTGGGCCCGGCCCGGGATGCCGACCCGCACGCACCCCCTGTCGACTTTGTGCGTTAGGCTGGTTGAACGCGGATGGACATCGTAGACCGCGCATGGGAATTTCAAAAGCGCGTCGAGGAGCGAGCGAAGCGGCTCGGTCGAGGGAAGTACGGCCGGCTCCTGAGGATGGCTCGGAAGCCCACCGGGGAGGAATTCAACAAGACCCTCCAGATTACCGGAATCGGCCTCCTCGCGCTCGGGGGCCTCGGCTTCGTCATCTTCCTTATGGCAACGGAGCTCCCGAAGCTGTTGCAGGGCCTTTTCCCGTAGGGGGGCTGGCGTTGGGCCTGTTCGACGAATCCCGTTCTGAAGAAGTGCCCAAGGAGGCCAAGGAAGAGCCTATCGTGGTCAAGAACGGGCTCCGTGTCGGCCTACGGGAGGGGGAGGCGAAGGCGGTCGTCACGGCGGGGGTGAGCGTGGACTTCCCCCTCGTGGTGGAGAACGTGGGAAACCGGAACGAAGTCGTTGTCTTCAAGGTGGACCTCGTCGCCGGATCGGACGTCTCGGAGCCCTCGGACTGGATTGTAATGGTTTATGGCGTCGAGACGAAAGTCTGGGATCTCACCTTCACCGGCGTGTCCGAGAAGGAGATGAAGCTGGCCAAAGGAGCCGTCAAGGAGGTGGACCTCTCCGTGACTGCCCCCCGCGGCGCCCACTACGGCGACCGCCTCAACGTCATCGTCACCCTCACCTCTCAGGAAGACCCCGCAGTCTCCGACTCCATCACCCTCTCGACGGGCACGAAGCAAGCCGTCATGGCGGTGAAGACCTCCATCGGCTACGAGCGGGCGGTGGCGGATTCCATCGCATCCCGCGCGAAGTCGGGGGACGTGGGAGTCTACTCCATCCTCTCCCCGACCACCATGCGGGGCTACGTCTTCGTCGAGGTGATGAATGCGGAGAAACTCCAGCAGATGGTCAAGGGCATCCGACGCGCGCGTGGCCTCGTGCAGGGGGACACGAGCGTGAACGAGATCGACCACTTCCTCGAACCCAAGCCCCTCGTCTCCGGGATCATGGAAGGGAACATCGTGGAGCTCATTTCCGGTCCCTTCAAGGGGGAGAAGGCCCGGGTCATGCACATCGACGAGGCCAAGGAGGAGATTACCGTAGAGCTCTTTGAGGCCATGGTCCCCATCCCCGTGACGATTCGCGGAGACAACGTCCGGGTCTTGGAGAAGGAGACGCGTTAGGTGGAGATCATCGACCTCCTCGTGGAGGGCGGCAAGGCCACGGCCGGTCCGCCCCTTGGCCCCGCCCTGGGCCCCCTCGGCCTGAACATTCTCGACGTTGTGGAGGCGGTGAACGAACGGACCGCTGCCTTCGACGGGATGAAGGTCCCCGTGAGGATTCTTGTGGATCCTATAGGGGGCACCTTCGATTTGGAGGTCGGCACCCCTACGACCTCCGCTCTGCTGTTGAAGGAGGCGGGACTGGAGAAGGGGTCGGGGAATCCTCGGACCGAAAAGGTGGGCAATCTTAGCCTGGCGCAGGTCGTGAAGGTCGCTCGGATGAAAGCCGACGAGACCCTGGGCGCAGACCTAAAGGGAAAGACCCTGGAGGTCTTGGGATCTTTGGTCTCCCTTGGGGTCACCGTGGAGGACAAGGAGCCTCACGACATTCAGCTCGAGGTGAGGGAAGGCCTCCACGACGGGCGTTTTAAGGAGTGACGGGGAGCGGGCCCTCAATCCTCAAGGCGCTGAGCCCGAGGGATCAGGAGTGCGGTACCGACGGTACTTTTTCCAAAAGCTTATTATTGTCTCCTCGCTAGTTCGACGACCCTGTAGGAGGCGCAGGCCGCAGGGACTACAGAGGGATCGCCGTGGCGGAACAGGGGCTCGTCGAAGGCATTGAGCAGGCCTTGGAGCAGGCGAAACCTCGAAACTTCAACGAGAGTGTCGAAGTCGCCATCAACCTGAGAGACATTGACCTGAGCGTTCCCTCGAATCGCATTGAGGAGGAGGTCATTCTTCCTCGCGGCCGCGGCCGGGATGTGAAGGTGGCGGTCTTCGCAAGCGGGGAAATGGCCGTCAAGGCACGGGACGCAGCCGACCTCATCATCGCTCCGGAGGACATCGAGACCCTGGCCGACGACAAGGCCCGGGCCAAGGAATTGGCCCGGACCCACGACTTCTTCGTCGCCGAGGCTCCCCTCATGCCCGCCATCGGAAGACGTCTGGGCACCGTCTTGGGGCCTCGAGGAAAGATGCCCCGCCCCCTCCCGCCCGGCAGCGATCCCGTCCGGGTCATCCGGAACCTGAAGAGAGCCGTGCGCCTCCGGTCCAAGGATCGTCCCACCTTCCACGCCGCCTTGGGGACCCGGGACATGGAGCCGAAAGACCTGGCGGAGAACCTGGCGGCGATCCTGAAACGGGTGGAGGCTCAGCTGCCGCGGGGCCGGACGAACATCGGGTCCGTCTACGTCAAGACCACGATGGGCCCCGCCGTAAAGGTGATCTGATGGCGGACGCGATAGACCATCCGAAGGCGGCCACCGTTCGGGAACTCGCCGATTGGCTGACCCGGGCTAGGGTCGTCGGCCTGGCCGGCATCGAGGGCATCCCGGCCCCACAGATGCAACAGATCCGGGCCCGACTCCGGGGGGCCGTCGATTTCCGTATCATCAAGAACCGACTGCTCCGTCGGGCCCTCGAGACCGCCGCCTCGGAGAGGTCCGGCATCGAGGGGCTCGAGGAGTTCATCACGGGCCCCACCGCTCTGGTCGCCACGGAGGAGAATCCCTTCCGGCTTTACAAGGAACTTGAGGCCACGATGACCCGGGCGCCGGCACGGGGGGGCGAGCTCGCGCCGGAGGACATCGTAGTCCGGGAGGGCGACACCCCCTTCAAACCGGGCCCCATCGTGGGGGACTTACAGAAGGCCGGGGTACCGGCCGCCATCGAGCGAGGGAAGGTGGTCATCAAGAAGGACATAGTCCTGGTCGAGGCCGGCCAGAAGATTCGGCGCGAGGTCGCGCAGGTCCTCACGCGGATGGAGATTTTCCCCCTTACCGTGGGCCTTGACCTGCGAGGCGTCCTCGAGGACGGTCAACTTTACACTCCTGAACACCTCGCCGTGGATGAGGAAAGAATCCGGGGCGACCTCGCCATGGCCGCGACGCAGGCCCATCGGCTGGCCTTCGAGATGGCTTACCCCACCCGCGAAACGACGCCCACCCTCCTGGGGATTGCCCAGGATCGGGCCCTGGCCCTGGCCTTGGCGGCGGAGTACCCGGTGGAGGAGGTGTTGACACGCCTCCTCGCGGAGGCCCACGCTCGGATGGGTGCCCTGGCGAGTCACGTACCGGAGGGCCTGGACGATGAGTTGAAGGCGGACCTCGGGACGCGAACGGCGGGAGAGGGATCCGATGAAGCGGAGGCGGACCCCGAGGAGACCCCGGAGAAGGTGAAGAAGGGGAAGGCGAAAGACGAGGGAGCCGATGACGAGGAGGAGGCCGCTGCGGGCCTCAGCTCTCTCTTTGGATGAAGATTGAGGAGGTGAACGTATGGAGTACATCTACGGTGCCATGCTCCTCCACGTCGCAGGGCAGGAGGTCAACGAGGCCAACCTGAAGAGCGTCCTGAAGGCGGCGGGCCTGAAGCCTAACGACGCCCGCATCAAGGCGCTCGCGGCGTCCCTCGAGGACGTCGACATCGAGGAGGCCATCAAGGGGGCCGTCGCTGCCCCCGTTGCCCCCGCGCCCGCGCCGGAGGAGAAGAAGCCGGACGAGAAGAAGCTAGACGAGAAAAAGGCGAAGAAGAAAAAGGAAGAGGAAGAGGTTAGCGAGGAGGAGGCCGCCGCCGGTCTGGGCGCCCTCTTCGGCATGTAGGCCCTCCCAGGGCCGAGAGTCTTCCTCATCGGACAGCGAGAGCACCGCTGAGCTGAAACCCTTCAAAAAAGATCCGGGGCCTCCCGTTCCCCTAGGGCGGCTCGACGTGGACGGTCGTCTCGGCCCGGAGCTCCCGGTTCACGACCCGCTTCACCTCGGTCGCGATCCGATGAGCCTCCTCCACCGTCAGGTCGCCCCCCACCTGGATGGTCAGTGAGATCGCTCTGTGCGTCCCATAGTCGTGAATGGAGATGTCGTGGCACCGCCGAACCCCGGGCACCCCGCGCGTCAGCTCCACGATTCGCTCTAGGATGGCCCGGCTGGGGGCGCGCCCCAGGAGTTTCTCCCCGGACCGCCACAGGAGCGTTGCCCCCGTGTAGACGATGAACAGGGATACGAAGATCCCGAAAACGGGGTCCAGAATCTGCAGGGAGGGCGCCAGGCTGACCAGGTAGATCGCGAGGGCGATCGACGCCGTCAACAGCGCATCGTACCGGTGGTTCCAGGCATCCGCTCGCAGGGCGTCGCTATCGATTCGTTGCGCAATCGCGAACGAAAAACGGGCCAGGAGTTCCTTCACCCCCGCCAATCCGGCGAGCACGAGGGCGAGAACCAAGCTCCCTTGCACCGAAGGATCGGCCAATTCGAAGGCGGCCTGGACCAGGAGGAGGGCCGCGATGAAGATCAAGAACGCCGCCACGATGAGGGCCGCGATCTGCTCCAGGCGGCCGTGCCCGAAGGGGTGCCTCTCGTCGGCCTCAAGGCTGGCATAGCGGAACGTGAGCAGGATGGTGGCCGAGATCGCCACATCCCCGAGGCCATTGAAGGCGTCCGTGAGGACGGCGATGCTCCCCAGGACGGACCAGAGCACAAGTTTCGTGGCGAACAGGGAGAGGTTCAGCCCGATCGAAACGCCCGATTGAAGGTACCCGTACCGGGCCCGAACTTTGGGGTCCTCGGGATCGCCCAGATTGGGGAGGAGGTCCACGTCCGTTCTAGGCGCGCCGACCTACTTAGAGATGTCAGCGCTCAGAGCTATCCCTCTTTCGCCTTCTTTTGCAGCCGTCTCCGCCGCTGCTTCCCGTTGAACCCGGTGGCGCGTTCCAGAAAGGCGTTATGGGCCCGAATCGTGTCTGCCGCCGTCGCGTCGTCGACCTGAGGGTCCATGGTCATGTCGACGTGGAGTCGATTTTCCTCCACCCAAACCCGCATTTCCTGGATCGCCCCGTGCCGAACGAGAAACGCTGCGTCCACCTCGGCGACGGCATCGTAGCAATCCTCGAGGATGCTCTGAAGGCCACCCCCCTCCAAGGTCCGGGCGTGACCTCGCTTGATGTCGTAGGCCCGCATGGAATCGAGGGGCAAGGCGGGACCCGCCAGAAAAAGGCTTCGAACGGCTCTACGTGAGGAACCGATCCAGGTCTACGGAGGTGTGGGCGAGTTCCTCGACCCGCACGTACGTCCCCCAATCCTCCTTACACGTGCATGTCGGTTCGTCGAGCCAATCCTCCCGCTGGAGGGAGTAGTCCTCCACCGCCTGCAGCACGACGGCGTCGCAGTGCCCGCAGTTGTGCGTCCCCCGAGGCTGGCCCCCCCCCGTGGGCTTCGACAGAACCCGAGACTCCGCCCCGCGAACCGCCTTCAGCACCTCCACGAGAGACCAGAGCCACGGAGGGCGGAACTCTCCCCTCCGGTACAGCCGATCCACGAGGGTGTCCCTCTGGACGTTCGTGGGGTTGATGGAGATCGTGTCGGAGAGCCCGTCGATGGCACGGACGGACGCGATCGCGTCCCGCATGGTCGCCCCCTCGGAGAGGAAGGGAGGTTTGAACAGGAGGTAGGTCTTGACAGTGGCGCCCGCCGCGTGCGCGACCCGGACCGCCTCTCTGTATCGTGCGAACGTGAAATCCTTGCTGATGGTGTGGTCCCGCAGATAGTCGTCTGCGGTCTCGAGTCCGATGGCCACCTCAAAGCGTGGGCAGAGGTCTAGGGCCTCTTTCAACAACGGGGTACGAACCAGCTGCGGCAGATTCTCGACGACCACCTTCTCGCATCGCTCGCCGAGGTCTGCTAGAATGCGCCTGCGGACCGGCGCGGGAATCTCACTGGGATCGAAGAAATTGCCCGAGTTGTACACTTTCACCACGGGCTGGCCCCGGTATGTCTCGAGGGCCGCGTCCCACTGGGTCAGGAGGTCTGCTTCCGAGACGCTCACGTACCCGTCGCTCACGTACCCGCACATGGAGCAGCCGCTCTTCCGGGCCCAATAACACCCCTTGGTTCGGAGGATGAGGACGAAGGCGTCCACGATTTCGTCGTCGAGAACTTCTCGTTCCGCCCAGGCGGAGATGTACTGCGTCGGGTCGTGAGGCCGCGTGGCCCGAGTCTCCTCAATGAGGGCAGCCAGCTCCGTCATTCACGAGAGCTAGTGTCCGGCCCGTTAAAGCCTTCACTCGCGGTGACCCAGACTCCGTAGCCCCGCGATGACGCCGATGCCCAGAAGGACGAAAGCAATGAGGGGGAGGGCGAAAAGGACCTCGGGGGCGACCGTGATGACGAAGGGAATCGGGAAGAGCCCCGGAGGCGCGACGAAGAGGATCTGATACGCAAGGAATGTGAGGATGCCCATCAGGACGAGGGCGATGCCCGCGCCGGCTCTTCCCCTGGCCTCGCGGTGCGAGGACGCATGGGAAACTCCGGCGACCGTGGAGGCACCTGCGGCCGAAACGCCCGCATACGTGTCGCAGTTGTAGCAGTACCACCGCTCATACTCGGCGATGTAGGTGAGCTCCCCCCCGCAATTCGCGCAGGCGCCCGGCGAATTGCTCGGGGCAGGCTCGGATGAGGTCTGCGCTGTCTCCCCTCCGCTCGCCGATTCCGGGGGAGCGGCCGGTGGGGCGGCGGCCGTTTCGTCGTCCGACGGCGCGCTCTCCTCCTCCAGGGGTTCCTCCCCCTTGAGCAGGAGTCCCTGCCGCCGGATGTACTCTAGGATTCGGAGGCGAAGCTCGTACTTCATCCCGCCCTTGTCCAGCCCGTACTCCTTGGCCCAGCGGATGAGCTGATCCTTGGACGCCAGGTCCATCTCCTCGCGCGAGAAGGGCGCAAAGCCCGTAACGGTTCCCGCTTCCGTCAAGGTCCTCCCCCCGTCTTCTCAGGCGGTTTGCCGGTCTCTCGGTGCGTAGGCGTTGCATTTGGTGCAGAAGAGGCGCTCGCACTCGGCGACAAGGAGGAGTTCTCCGCCGCATCTAGGACAGGGCCTATCCGCACGACGGGCGCCCTGCTTGTACTCCTGGCAACCGTAGCAGTAGTAAAGGCCGTGCTCCGGGACGTAGACGAGCACCCTGGCGCATACGGGGCAGGGGACGATCTCTTCCGGGGCGTAGGCCCGGCAGTGGTAGCAATAGCTGCGTGCGTAGGGCTCGAGGTAGGTGAGCTCCGCACCGCAGGTGGGGCACCCAGTCATCTCACCGTCCTGAGTGGGCGGGAGTGCCCTATATGAGGCTTTGCGGCTTGAAATCAAAAACGGAACCCAGAGGGGGAAACAGAGGGCACCTTCCGAACGCCAGGCCGCCACACGCGCCTCGTCCGTGGGCGGCCAAACCCTCAGGCCTCCGCTCCTATGGGAACCATTTTTCCGGGAGACAGGGTTCTGCGGCCGTAGGAAGAAAAGGAGAGGATTGGTGGACATCAGGTGAGGCTGACGGGGGCCGCCGTGATCGCGACGGTGATCGTCCTCATGTCCGCCTCACTCGCCTTCACTTCGGTCCATCCCCAGCCGATCGTCCTCCTTCTCGGCATTCTTGTCGCCGGGGTGATTTACTGGGTTGCGCGAACAACCGGAGCTACACGTTTCCTGTCGAGCGGCCCTCACGAGGAGCGTGTTGCTGCGTGCGCGGATGGTGGATTCCAATATTGGATCGATTGGTACGAACGCTGTCCGGAATGCGGATCCGTTCACATCCGGCTATATTCTTGAGGTGCAGGGACGAGTCCACCCGGCGCAAACGGACCGCCGATGAGGTGAAGCCGCCGAAGGGATTCGAACCCTTGACCTACGGTTTTCTTGCGGGGTTACAAGACCGTCGCTCTCGCCAGCTGAGCTACGGCGGCGCTGGCCCCGGATGAGCGACGAGCCTTAGAAATAATTGTCGGGCCGGGCTCCGGTACCCCGACTGTCTCTCCCGAGGCCTACCTCACGTTTTTCAAGGACGCCCTCGTGGTTCAACCCATGGCATCTGCCAACGCGCGCGACGCGTTCCGGCAGTTCACGACAGGCGTCTCCCTCGTAACCACCCGAGGTCGCGGAGGGGACAACGTGATGGCCGCCGAGTGGACCTTTCATGTCTCCTATGACCCGTTCCTGATTAGCGTTCACATCCGCTCCGGAAAGGCGACCCACACGGCCATCGAAGAGAGCCAGGAGTTCGGAGTGAACCTGGTGTCGGAGGACCAGGTGAACGCCATGTCCTTCGCGGGCCACTTTACGGGCCACGAGGTGGACAAGTTCTCCAGCGACCTGTTCGACACCTACCCGGCCGAGAAGATCGGTGCGCCCATGATTCGAGGGGCCCTCCTCAATGCGGAGTGTCGGGTCGTGCAGCAGGTCCCCATGGGAGACCACACGGCATTCGTCGGCGAGGTCATCGCCTTCTCCGTGGACGGCTCCAAAGGCCCCGTGATCCTCCATGAAGGCGCGAGAACCGCGGGCGAAAGGATTCCCCGGGAGCACGTCGTGGCCGTGGCATCCACTCCCTCGACGGCGGCTCCAGGCGATCCCGTTCTCGTCACGGGGGAACTGATGATGAAGGATAGGGCCTCCATGACCATCGAAGTCACGATTGTTGACCCGCACGGCGTCGAGCAGGCCAGCGCCGAGACGGCCACGGCGATGGACGGCCGATTCCGAGTCGAGCTTCAGCTCCCCGGGAACGCGCCCAAAGGGGCGTATCGCGTCTTGGCGCACCATGAGGGCGTCCAGGGCTCAGCGCGACTACAAGTGAACGCGTAGGATTGCCGCGCTTCATCCTTACGAGATTAGGATTTATGGGTTTCTCAGATTTTGTGGAGATGCCCCAGGGTGCGCCGATTCTCGACGGGTGCTTCATGGGCTGCGGGGGCCAGGTGATTGCCTCCCACAACCTCGGCAGCCCCTGGGTGGAGACCGGAGACTGCCTCTCCACCGCAATGGCGTCGATCCTGGAGTTTGTCGAGCGGTCGTACCCGACCACCCAACGTGAGCCCTTCGAACCCCTAGACCACGGTCCCAGTCGGGTTCTCGTGGATGCGGGAAAGTTCTGCATGCTCATCCTGATCGTCGAGGGCCACGAGGATGAGGGGCTCCGCCAGGGGATGCGGGAAATCCTCGAAGGGTGCGAGGAAAGGCACGGGTCGGACTTGAGGGAGGGCGCCACCGGGGGCCGGATGCGCAAGGACGGGCAGGACACCCCCTCCACCGCGGCGAGCCCGATGAAGGTCGTCCGAAGGGAGTCCGCGGGCGACCTATCTGGGGTCCGGAAGCTCCCGCCGTTTGCACGTTCGATTCTGGGCGAGAAATCCTTGTACGGGGACCCCCGACATGGTTCGTTCCGAGAATCACCCCCATGACCGTCCACCGCGTCCGCCTCACCGTCGAAACGGTGGAGGACTCCTTCGACACCGTTCTCACCAAGGGGTTTCGCTGGGAACCGGACAAGGGGTCGGCGTCCGGGGAACCTCGTTCCCCTGCGGTGGTCTGGTCTCCCGTCGCTCTCGAGTTGATGGAGGCGCTTGAAGATGTCACCCTCCATTCGCCCGCCCGGGACCTTTGCCGGGAGATTGGCGATCACGCGTGTCTTGAAAGTGCCGCGGCCCTGGATCGCGCCCGCGATCCGAACCTGCCGAAGGCCGAGACGCTCCTGGCAATGCCCCCCATCCTCGCGGGGACGGGGTTTGGGACCAGCGAACTCGTGTAGGACGACCCACGAGGGCGGTTGGTTTGGGTCTTCGATCTGGGGACAGCGAATGCCCTGGCCCGTCGCGAGAACAGGCCGCATTCGGAGCCCCCGTGCGCCTTCTTCGAAGGTCTATGCGCGGGGTGGGCCAAGGGGGGTCTGGGGCTCAATCTCCGTATCCCCGAAACGGATTGCATCGCCCGAGGAGACAGGACCTGCCGGTTCCAATCGTGGCTGCTTCCGGGATGGCCGTTCCCTCGATTCGAGCGCCGGATCGCGGCGACCAAGATACGATTAAATATTCACGAACCCTTCTTCAAGACGTGTCTGGGGGACCGATGCTCCAGCCTTATGAATTCGTTGTCCACAAGGTTCTCCCCGCGATCCGCGCCCGCCTTGCACGCGTCCTGCTCAAGGAGTACCGGATGAAGCAGGTGGAGGTCGCGGACCACTTGGGCGTCACGCAGGCGACGGTGAGTCACTACAACACCCACGCCCGAGGGGAGGACGACGGCGTCTTGTCCCTCTTCCCGGAGATCGAGGTGTTCGTCGTGGGTCTCGCACAGGACATCGCGGGGGGACTCTCTCGACCCGCCCAGGTCGGTCGCATGAACACGATCTGCTGGCAGATCATGTACACGGATCGATTCTGCCATTACCACCGGAAGATCGCCGATCTGGACAACTGCAACGTGTGTTACGAAGCGGCCCTCCAGTAGGACACGGATCTCCCGTCGCTCATGCCGTGCCCCAGTTCACCCAATAGACCTGCGCGTACCCGTCGTCGTAGAGCTTGAGATAGTGCGGCCCCTGGAACTTGGCTTGGGCCTCGGGGGAGAGGGGTAAGGCCGGATCCCACGGCAGGAGGGTTGCCCCCGCGATCAGGTCTTTGTCAAGAACGACGAAGTCAATCCGGTCCCGGTCTGGCATCGCAGCCATCTCCTCGCGAGCCGCCTCGAACGTGGGGGCGTGCAGTGGGGCCGACACCGTGTCCCACGTTCCACGGACCGCCACGAAGCCGAAGAGGATGGTGGAGACGCGGTGGTCGGTGGCCGTCAGCGAAGGAATGCGGGTCCCCGCCCATTCGACCCCCACGAGGGCGTCCGGTCGGGTGCCTTCGAAATGGTTGGCCAGGACTTCCCGAGGCGGGATGGCGGTCGCCGCCGCCAGAATGACCAAACCCGCAAGGACGGGGACGAGAATCCGGGCACCCGTCTTTCGGGAGAGGAGCACCGCGCCCATCCCCGCGAAGGCGCCCAGGAGGGGCACCATGTACTCGAAGTGCCGGTACGGGACCAGGAACGCCGGGGCGACCCCGCTCCCGACGACCCAGGACAGGGTCAGCGCGAGGAAGGCTCCCGTAATGAGGGCACCCTGCGGGAGGAAGTCGAAGAGTTTCCGACCCAGTGCCGCGAGGAGCAGCAGGGGCAGGAAGGCCGCGGCGTAGAGGAGGCCCGGGACCGGGATGGAAATGTTCGTCCCGGGCACTTGGACCAGGGTGATGAAGGCGACGAGGCCTGCGACGGCGAGGGTAACGCCCAGGAAGACGCGCCAGGATCGCCTCGAAGAGGGCCATCGAGGACGAAACCGCCAGGCGGTCCGGGCGCGGAGCCGGGCAAGGGGGTACAGGAGAAACGGAAGCGCGAGGAGAAGCCCTGCTGTCAGGAAGGGCGAGATGCGCTCGAACCCCAGGAAGAGACGAAACCTCTCCGCGTAGACGACCCAATAGGTCACGTTGATGGCCACGAGGAAGGCCAGGAATCCGGTCTCTCTCCGAATCTCCTCCCATCGGGCTCGCCACACGACCACTCGGAAGAATAGGACAAAGAAGGTCGCCACGATCAGAAAGTAGCTCGAGAGGTGGTGGATGGGAACGAGGGCGAGGGCGACGGGTATCAGCAACCCCAGCATTCGGGCGTCCGAACGGAGCCGGACGAGAAGGAGGAGGCCGGTGACAAAGAGGAGGTCCCCTAAGGCGCCGGGGATGGCGTGGGAGGTCGTGTAGGCGTGGGGGCTCAGGACGGCCACGAGGGCCGCGGCCACGAGGGCCGCCCCGTCCCTCTGGGTCACCTCGCGGGTGAGCAGGAAGACGGGGATCACGACGAGGGCGGCAAGGATGGGCACGAGTAGCACGGCAGCGGCCTCGAGTGGAATCCCGGTCCACGCGACCACGGCGTTGAGAACGAACAGCCCCGGGAACTCGGGATAGGTCACGCCCCATCCCAGGTACGGATCGGGCAGTGGCTGGACCTCATAGACGGCCCGCGTGAGGCCAAAGTACTCCCCAAAGTCCCCCCCCCAGTAAAGAAACTGGGTCACGGGGATGAGGCGGATGTAGAGGGAGAGGAAGACCAACGCAAGAAGGGCGAATCCGGTCGACCGCCGCACGCCCCCGCATCCGGAGTGGGCGATATTAAACTTGATGCAGCAGGAGGGACATCGTGCGGGAGTCCATGCGTGTCGCCATATTCCACGACTTCTTCGATAAAATCGGGGGTGGGGAGAAGACCATGCTCACCTTGGCCAGGGCCCTCGACGCAGACTTGTTCACCACGAACCTTCGGCCCGAAGTTCTGACCCGCCTCGGCGAGCAACGCGTCCGGATTCACGACCTCGGTCCCCTGGTCCTGTCTGCCCCCCTGAAGCAGATTCACGCCTCTGGGCGCTTTCGTAGGGCCCGGATGTCCGGGTTTGATGCCTTCGTCTTCTCGGGGAACTGGGCCCACCATGCGGGAGAGCGACACCGTCCGGGGGTCCTGTACTGTTACACCCCGGTGCGTGCCTTTTACGATCGCCGTGAGGCCCTTCTTTCGAGCCTCCCGCCCCCCCAGCGACCCTTCTACCGGGCCTGGACCCGGGTCCATGCCAGTCTCGATCGAGCCTCCGTCAACGGCGTCGACCGCATCGTCGCGATCAGCAAGAACGTTCGACAGCGAATCCGCCGGTATTACGACCGGGAAGCCCCCATCGTGTACCCTCCCGTTGCGACCTCCCAGTTCCGGTTCCGGGAGCTGGGGGACTTCTGGCTTAGCGTGAACCGACTGTATCCGGAAAAACGGGTCGACCTGCAATTCGAGGTCTTTCGGCGCCTTCCGGAGGAGCGGCTTGTGGTTGTGGGGGGTTGGGCTCCTGGGGACCACAGTGCCCGCTACGTCGCGGGGCTCGATCCTCCCTCCAACGTGACCCTCCGGGGCGAGGTCCCCGAGGAGGAACTGGTGGACCTATACGCCCGATGTCGCGGGGTCGTCGCCACGGCCGTCGACGAGGATTTCGGCCTGACGCCCATCGAGGCGATGGCCTCGGGGAAGGCGGTCCTTGCAACGAACGAGGGGGGCTACCCGGAAAGCGTGCGTGATGGGGAGACGGGCTGGCTCCTCCCGCCGGACCCGGAGGCGTTTGTCGAGAAGATCCGGAACCTGGATGATGCCACTCTGCTCGGCCTGCGGACGGCGGCGGAGACGCAGGCGGAACGGTTCGGGGAGGAGCCTTTCGTAAGGGCCATGAAGGAAATCTTGGAAGCCGCCGCGGACGGCGCCAGCTTTTAGTAGTTTCGAACACTCGTTTCGGCGGGATGCCGGACCGTTGCCCCCGCTGTCGCGATGCGCTTGAGAATCCCAACGCGCTCGTTTGTCCGAGTTGCAACTACGCCCTCCGCCTCCCTGCCGTGGGTAAGGCCGGGGCCGCCCTTCTCGGCATCGGCTTGCTCGCGTTCCTCGTCGCCCTCTTCACGCCCGAGGAGATGTGGCTCAACGTTCTCCTGGTCGGCACCCTCGCCCTCGTCGCCGGCCTGGGCGCCCTCCTCACCTCAGGTCTCCTCATCGGCCGCGCCCGTGGCGCCTAGGGTCTCATCCGAGGGGGACCTGGACTCGAGGAAGTCCTCCAGGTGCACGACCTGACGACTCTCGTCGGAAAAGGTCGACACGATGGCCTCCTCGACAAGGCCGATGCGCTGCCGAAGGTAAGGCGAGATCGCGTACTCCTCCGCGATGCGTTTCGAGAGTTCCAGGTACTTCATGACCCCCCTCTTGTGAACGGTCAGGGTCAGCTTGCCGTCGCATTGCAGGCACGTCCCGGCGAGAGGCACGCGCCGATACTTGGCGTTGCACTTCGTGCACCGGAAGCGCTGGCTCGTGAAGGCCCGAAGGTTGCCGATGAGGTCGGGGAGGAAGTGGTGATTGATGATCCGGGCGACCACGTCTTCGGCGTCGACCGCTCGAATCCGGTTTGCCAGGGCCAACTGGCCCTCGATCTTGGTTAGCATCCCTCCCTCCGTGTAGGTCGTGCGCAGCGGCGCATCATCCAAACGCTCGACCTCGTGGGTAAATCCGAACCCCTCGAACTGGAGGACCGAGCCCACCCTCTGGGCTACCGTGTCCACCAGGTCCTCCACCTCCCGAGGGTGACGCCCCCGTTCCGCCGCCTCGAAGAACTCGAGGGGGTACGCGCTGCACACTTCCAGGTTGTGGACCTCCCGGTCCACCTCCGCCGGATCGATGCGTGTACTCAGCACCAGCGGGGCGTCCATGAGCCCGCCTCGCTTCTCCGGCAGGAAGCCGCGACTGAAGTTGAGGAGGCCGTCCAGGAGGAGGATTACCGAGTCCTCGTCCCCGTCGGCGTCGCGGCGCTTGGCGGCATGGAAGAAGGGGTGTGCGAAGCACGCTTGGGCCGGGGTCAGGCCGATGACCCGACCCAGGACGCCCACGGAGGTGTGGGGGGCCAGGCCCATCACGAGATGACCAATCACGTCCTCGGGGGTCTCGAACCCGTAGTGGGGTTCCAGACCATACACGAGGGTGAGGAGGTCGTCCGCGAAACGGCCAACCCGGACGAGGTAGGCCGCGCAGTCCTCCGAAACGACCAAGTCTTGGGGCCGCAGCTCGACAAGCTGGTCCGCATCCTCTAGGGTCTTCCCGGTGACGTCGTATTCGTAACCCAGCTGGCGTGCCCGCTCCACGGGGAGGCCGACCTCCCCGGGTCGGAAGTGGGTGAGGGGGAGGTTCGTCATGTCGAATCGGCAGGTCCCGTCTTTGAACACGTGGATCTCGTGCTTCGCCCGCAGCAGTCCCTTTTCCAGGGCTTCGGGAGTCTTCAGCCCAGAAATCATCCCCCGGACCAGCTTTACGCCCGGCATTCGGGTGAGGCCCAAGGCCTTCAGGGCCCTGTTGTACACCTCCCGTAGAGGGACACTCTCCTTCACGGTTCGACCCCCAGGGACCGTATGGCCACCACAGGGACACCTCGAGAGGAACCAGGACCGACCGCACTCGGTGCATTTTCGAATCCCGACCTCCGCGACGACTCGGTCCTTCTCGAGGGCCTTGCCCAAGAGCCGTTGGGGGCCTCCCTGCAGGCCGAGGGGGAAGAGGCCGTGGGGAGGGGGCTTCATGAGACGAGGCCGCGCCTTCTCCGGGCGGCCCATCCGCGCCCCAATCCTCGTGGGTCCCCGGGCCCTGTGGGTGATTCCGGAGAGACGAGAGACGTACTCAAGGGCACCTTCCGCCTCCACCTCCTTCCCGACCCGGAGCCTTCCGTCCACCACCGCAAGACCGAGTCCCAGTAGGAGGGCGCGGCCGTGACGCCCGATCTGCAAGGTGTTCCCCTCCCGGCGGAAGAGGGCCCCCAGGTCTACGAGGGAAGCCTGCAGGTCGTCTTCGGCGGGCACCGTGAGGTGCCCTTCCGACCACCGACCGCGCGTCGCGAGGCTCGCGCGCAAGGCCCGCAGCTCCTGCACGGACACCTCGTGCCAGAATAGGTTGAAACGGGGGTGCATCGGGACGGCGTACTCACGCGACCAGGTCTCCGCCTCCTCGAAAGTCGGTCGTTCCCAATTGTCGGGAAGGCGGCCCAGGTGGGCCTCGAGCTCCGTCCGATACCAATCGAGGCCGTAGGCGCCAGGGAGGAGGACGTGGTTGTTCTCTAGGAACTCGCCGACGGCCACGAGGAGCTCCCCCAGGTCCACGAGGCTCACGACCTCAGGTCGAACCCGGCGTGCCTCCTCCAGGGTGGACACCTCGGCCAGGCTGCCGTCCTTCAGGAGAACCAGGGGCCCCTCGATGGTCGGACAGGGCGAAACGGCACCCGCCTTCCCTGGCCGTTCCACCTTGATTTGCGTCCCGATCGCGACGAACTCGTCGACGAGGTGCATCGTGGCCGGGTGGACGCCCAGCGCCGCGAGTCCCGTCGCGCGCGTGCGGCCGTATCGGAGGCGAAAACCGCCCTTCCGGCTCGGGTGGGCGAGGACCGGTCGACCCGCAATGACGCTCTGGATGAAGCTGGGCTCCTTCTCCGTCTCTTCCTCGCCGTTCTTTCGCTCTTCCAGGTAGCGAGTGAGAAAATCCCAACCGTCGATCTGGAGATTTCGGACGTGCTTGAGGATCTTGGGCGCCTTGAGGCAGAGCCCCTCGGCAATGACGAGACAGGCGCCACCACGAACGCGGTTCGTCTCCAACCGGGGGAGGTCCCGGTGGCCGCTGATTTCCTCCTCCTCCGTGCCCTCCCCGTTGATGCCGACCGGGCAGTGGCCTATGACCAGCTCGATGTCCCTTCCAGTGGGGGTGTGTTGCAAGTGCTGAAGTTGCTTGTAGAGGGGGATCTCTTCCTTGAGACGCTCCACCTCCTCCTTCGTCGGCCGATACGCCCCGATGCCCAGCTCCCGGCGGACCACGTCGGCGATGAGCACGCTGAGAGCCTGGGCCGTCCCCCCGGCGGACCGAATCGGGCCAGCATAGAACACGTCCAGGTAGGT
>JAJISK010000019.1 GCA_022848785.1 Thermoplasmatota archaeon | reverse complement strand
TCCGCCGTGGATCCCTGCTGCGCCCCCTCCCCGTTTACTGCCAGGCGAATGTCGAGGTTGTGGGGATCCCCCACCTCCTCCCTGGGCCGGAGGGCGGAGATGGGCGCGAAACCGTCCATCCCCTTCGCCAACGTCCACGGGAGTCCCTCCGCCATGGCGTGTCGCTGCAGCTCGCGAGCTGTGATGTCCAAGAAGGCGCAGTACCCCAGGATGGACGCGTCCGCCTGCGCGGCAGGGACCGCTTTCGTCGTCTCCCCGATGACGAGGGCCAGCTCCGCCTCGGCATCGAGGACCCCCGCGTCGGGCGGGACGACGAGGCGTCCTCCATCGGGTAAGAGCGCCGTAGTGGGCTTGAGGAAAAACACGGGTTCCGACGGCGGCTGCATCCCGCTTTCCTCGGCGTGGGCGCGGTAGTTACGGACGAGGCCGAGGACCTTGCCGACTCGAAGCCGTCCGTCCGGGGTCTCCAACCATCCCATATGGTCCCCTACGCAGGCGGCTGGGTTGGCCGGTCGTACCGGGCGATGGTGGATCGGGTGAGGCTGATGGCGATGAGGGCCAACACCACGGCCACGATGAGCCCGATGGAGGCGGCCGCGACACCAATGTCCTGGACGAAGAGCTCGCCCAGGCCGGCGAAGAAGTTGTAGATCCCGTGCATGAGGACGGCGAGGAGGTAGAAGGGGAGCAGCGTCTTGCCGGACACCAGCTTGCTGACCGCGACGCCGTACCCGAAGGTCCCGGTTGCCGCCGCGTGAAGGAGGGCGGACGAGAAGCTTCGTATACCGATGAGGATCAGCGACGCCCCCAACCCTGCGGCGGCAAAGGCGACGGCCCCAAATATTACGTTCTCCGTCGCGGCGAATCCCAGCCCGGCGGCGGCGCCGTAGACAACGCCGTCCTCGACTTCGTTAATGTGCTGTCGCACTCGGAACACTCCGAGCCCCTTCGCGAACTCCTCGGCAATGGGGGCGACGACGACGAGGAGGATAAGGACACTAAGGTTCAGTTGGGCGTCCAGCGCCTCGGCAAGGCCTACGTGGATGTGCTGCAGCACGAAGGTACCGGCCCCCAAGAGAACGGCAGCCAGGATGAGGCTCAAGATGATGGCGACGATGACGCCGATGAAGGCACCCCAGCCGAAGGCCCGAAAGACCTGGCTCCAGGGCTCTCGCTCGTAGCGCTCCGCATTCCGGAACCAGATGACGAAGATGACGGGCGGGAGGAAGGCGAAGAGGATGAGGACCAAAACCACAGGAACCGCGAGAAGTCCTGTCTGGGCGACGATGTCTATCACGTCTCGTCAATCTCCTCCAGCGCCGCGTGTGCGGCCGCAAGGCGGGCCACGGGAATCCGGAAGGGAGAGCAGGAGACGTAGTCCAGGCCGAGCCGGTGACAGAGCCCGATGCTCCGGGGTTCCCCGCCGTGCTCCCCGCAGATTCCAATTTTGAGATCGGGGCGAGTGGCACGTCCTCTCTCGACCGCGATGCGCATTAGCTCCCCCACGCCCTTCTCATCGAGAACCTCGAAGGGATTCTCCTCGAGGATGTAACCGTCCTCCAGGTATCGCACCAAGAATTTCCCCTCGGCATCGTCCCGACTGAATCCGTAGGTGGTCTGTGTCAGGTCGTTGGTCCCGAAGGAGAAAAATTCCGCCTCCTGGGCGATCTCGTCGGCCACTAGGGCCCCACGCGGAACCTCGATCATGGTTCCGAAGGCGTAGGAGACCTCCGCGCCCTGCTCCTCCATCACATCTTGGGCAACGCGTTCCAGATCCTCCTTCACCCGCAGCAGCTCGTTGGGGTGGCCCACTAGGGGAATCATGATCTCCGGGAAGACTTCGTATCCCTGCTTCCCCAGCTCGGAGGCCGCTTCGAGAATGGCGCGTACCTGCATCTCGTTGATCTCGGGGTAGAGGAGGCCCAGTCGGCACCCTCGCAGCCCGAGCATGGGATTGATCTCCCGCAAGGCGGCCACGCGCTCGAGGAGGGCCTCTTTGGCGCGCAACTTCTGCTCCTCTCCCCTCTCGTGGCGGAGCTCCGTTACCTCCACCAGTAGCTCCTCAAACCGCGGGAGGAACTCGTGGAGGGGCGGGTCCAGGAGCCGGATGGTGACCGGCAGTCCTTCCATCTCCTTCAGGATGGCGACGAAGTCGTCCCGCTGATGCGGTAGGAGCTGGTCGAGGGCCTGAAGTCGCTCCTCCCGGGAGGTCGCCAGGATCATGGCCTGCATGATAGGGAGGCGGTCGGCCTGCATGAACATGTGTTCCGTGCGGCAGAGCCCGATGCCCTCGGCCCCCAGTTCCCGGGCTCGAGCCGCGTCCTCGGGGGTGTCGGCGTTGGCACGCACCCCCAAGCGGCGCACGGCGTCGGCCATCTTCAGGAGGCTTCGAAACTCCTCGGTCATCTCGGGCTCCACGAGGGGAGCCTCGCCCAGGAACACCCGGCCCGTTGTGCCATCAATGGTAAGAAGGTCGCCCTGCCGGACAACCCGGTCTCCTACGCTGAAGGTTCGGGCTCCGTAGTCGATGCGGAGGGCCTCGCACCCCGCCACACACGGCTTCCCCATGCCGCGCGTAACGATCGCCGCGTGAGAGGTTCGTCCCCCGCGCCCCGTGAGGACCCCCTGGGCGGCGACGATGCCGTGGATGTCGTCGGGCGTGGTTTCGAGGCGGACGAGGATGACGGCCTCTCCCGCCGATGCAGCTTCCTCGGCCTCCGTCGGGTCGAATGTCACGGAACCTACGGCGGCGCCCGGCGATGCGTTCAGGCCCGTAGCGAGGACTTCCAGCTCCGCCGTGGGATCGATCTGTCGGTGCAGAAGTTGCTCCACCTGTTCGGGGCTCACCCGGCGTACGGCCTCCTCCGGAGAGATGAGGCCCTCCTCGACCATGTCCACTGCCACCTTCACCGCGGCTCCCGCGGCTCGCTGGCCCGTGCGAGTCTGGAGGATGAAGAGCCGTCCCTCCTCGATGGTGAACTCGATGTCCTGAACGTCTCGGAAGTGGTTCTCCAACCGCTCGGCTATCTGGGAGAACTCTCCGAAGATGGAGGGCATGTCCTCCTGGAGCCGCCGGATGGGTTGCGGGGTTCGAATGCCCGCGACGACGTCCTCACCTTGGGCGTTTAGGAGGTATTCCCCGTAGAGCGCTCGCGTCCCCGTGGCGGGATCGCGCGTAAAGGCGACACCCGTCCCGCTGTGGTCGCCCCGGTTGCCGAACACCATGGCCTGCACATTCACGGCGGTGCCCAGGTCCTCGGGGATGCCGATCTCCGCCCGGTACTTCACCGCCCTGTCGCTGTTCCAGGAGCGGAACACCGCGGAGATCGCCTCCCATAACTGATCGTGGGGGTCCTGCGGAACGCGCTGCCCCTCGGCGTCCAAGACCGCCTCGTAGGCCGCGACGACCTCCCTCCAGGCATCCGCGTCCAGCTCGGTGTCGTCCTTCAGCCCCGCCGCCGCCTTCACCCGTTCCAGGTGTTCCTCGAACCGCGACCGATGGATTCCGGCCACCGTGTCCCCGAACATGGAAAGGAGTCGACGGTAGCTGTTGAGGGCGAAGGTTTCGTTGCCGGTCTGGTGGGCTAGGCCCTTCACCGTCTCGTCGTTCAACCCGAGGTTCAGGACGGTATCCATCATCCCCGGCATCGAGATGGGGGCCCCCGAGCGCACGGAGACCAGGAGAGGATTCACCGGATCCCCGAACCGGCGGCCGGTCGCCTCCTCAAGGGCCTGGAGGTTCGTGCTGACCTCGTCTTTCAACCCCGCCGGGAGTTTTTCGGACTCCAAATAGGCCCGACAGGCTGCCGTGGTGATGGTGAACCCAGGAGGAACGGGGAGACCGAGCCCCGTCATCTCGGCTAGGCCAAACCCCTTGCCCCCGAGGATGGCCCTGTCCCGCCCGACGCCCTCTTGGAAGCTGTAGACAAACCTCCGCATGGCCACCCCGGGCCGAAAGCCGATGGAGGGAGGCGGTAAAAAGGCTTGGCCGACCCTAGAAGGCCTTCTCCTCTTCCCGGAGGGCCGCCCGCATGCGCTCCAGATAGCGATAGACCGCCGCGTGCTCGCTGCCACGGAGGAGCATCTCTACGGCTCGGCAGGCCACATCCAGGGGAAAGGTTCGACCGATGACGGAGATAGTGAGGCCATAGACCGAGACGTACGCACCCGACAGCTCCTCGATGAGGGAACGGGTCTTCCCCTTGGCGCCGATGACCCGTCCCTTGAGCTGAAGCCGTCGAGGCCGCATGTCGGCATAGTCTTTCACGGAGTAGATACGGAGGTAGGTCTCGTCCTCCAGGAGTCGGAGGGCCCGCGCCTCCGAGAAGCCTCGGGCGATGGCGGTCACAGCGTCCTTGACCCGGAGCCCCAGGGAGGGATCGTCGCTCCGCGACTCGTCGATGGTCACCTCCCCCGTCTTGGAGTCGACGTCGAGGTGAACGCCGGTCATCTCCTCCAGGGCCTTCTTCGTCCGGCCCTCGGGCCCGATCAGAACGCCGAGCCGGTCCATGGGAATGCGTGTGTACAGCAACCTAACCACCCCGGGCCCTACGACCCAGCTCTTCTTCGTCGATGTCCAGGCCGAGGGTCCGCAGATAGCGCGCGAGGTTCCGCATGTCCCGGAGGAACCACTCCTCGGCCCGCGGATGCGCCAGCGGAACCGCCTGGCCCACGTCGATGATGTAGGGCAGGCCCCGCCAGAGGAGGAGGTTGTACTCGCTCAAGTCGCCGTGCACGAGGCCCGCTCGGTGCAGCCGTTTCAGGTCCAGGAGGAGGAGGTGGAGAAGGCGCTCCGGGTCGTCGACCCGCACGTGACGCAGCTCGGGAGCGGGACGGGCTTTGCTCCCGAGGTAACCCATGACCAGGACGTTGTCTCGAACGACGAGCGGAGGCGGGACCCGAACGTGGAACTGCCGCATGCGAGTCAGGTTCCTGAACTCCTTGGTGGCCCAAGCGAAGATGAGCTTACGCCGGCTCCCCCCAACCCGAAGGAACCTCGGGTCTCCTCTGATGTACCGGGCGAGGGACCGGAAAGTGGAGGTGGAGATCCGGTAGATCTTGACTGCCCGACCTCCGTGCCGACTCGTCGCCCGGAAGACATTGCCCTCCTTCCCGGTGGCCACGGGGTAATCCAGGGTGTCAATAACGCCATGACTGATGAGGCGCTGGAGGACGCGGAGGGTCGCGTGGTCGAAGACCTCGTCGTAGGTCTTGCGCTCGTTCGCGTCCTTGACCCGCTTCCGCCAGGCCTCCACCTGGGTCTCGAGGCGCCGGAGTGTAGCCTCCATGCTCCGACCGTCGTCCGTCAGAAGATGTCCACGCTCTCGGGGATGACGCCCTTCCGGCTGAGGTAGGTCGCCTCCGTCCTCAGGTAGCGATAGACGATGTCGGCCTTCGAGGGCTGGAAGTCCCAGGGCTTCACGATGACCAGGTCGCCCTCCCGAATCCACATTCGTCTGCGCAACTTGCCTGGGATCCGGGCGAGGCGGGACACCCCGTCGGCGGACGCGACCCTGATGTGGGAGGCGCCCAAGAGCTGGTCCGCAATCCCGAACATCTCTCCCTTCCTCTTGTTCGGGAGGCGACTACGAATGTGCCTGCCCTCTTCTTCCTTTGCCAAGGGTTGCAGCATGCGAGACCACGTATTTCAGCATTGGCCAGTCTGTACCGACGAGACAACGCCTCATCGAGGACCCCCCCGGAGGAACCTACGAGAACGGACGCTCGTCCGTAATGAGGACACCGTCCGGAAGTCGGAGTTCCACGTCGTGCACGAACCCGAACCAGTAGACGACCACACCTTCGCCGAAGAGGTCCACGTACGGGCTAAGCTGCCGGCGCACGTGGCGTCTGATTTCGTAGGGGTCGCCGAAACTGGCCTTGCTCTCCATCCATTGGACCGAACGGCCGTCGAAATCGAGGGGCTCCTGCAGCAGGGCGTCGGGGGTCTTCTGGTAGCGGCTCCGGAGGTCCGCCTCCTTCTGGAACGGGATGTCCCGGGCTTCCAGCCACTCCCACAGACGGGCCTCGCCCCAAGCCCCGCGTTGATACTGACGCTCCGTTCCTGCAGGGGAGTAGATGAGATCTTCTTCGCTCGCCCTCTGCAGTTCTCTCCGCAGACGATCGTCCTCCACGCTGTCCAGGTCCTTGACCATCTTCCAGAACCGCTTGCGGGAGATGCCCTCCTCCCCCATCACAAGGAGGGCCAAGAGAATGGGCGGGAAGTTCCGCCGACGGGCGAGTTCCACGAAGGAGGTACCCTGCTTCCACTGATGGCGCAGGCGTCGGCTCTGGCGCTTCACCTTGTAAAATCGCTTCGTCGCATCTCGCACGACCTGGTGCGTGTAAATGACCGTGAGAAGTTCCTCGTCGTACGGGGATGTCCGGATCAGCCGCTCCAGATCCCGGCGCGTCACCAGGCTCCTGTAGAGATCCTTGTAGGTCTGGTGGTCCATGACGATGTTTCCAGGGTTTCATATTGGGGCGAACTTTATTAAAGCGTTATGAGGCCAGTCTCCCATCCGCGACTCGATCAGGATACTACACGGGTTAGGATAAGGGTTCGGCGCGCGCTTCGGCGTCACCTTGTTGTATCCCCATAATCAACAAATTCGCAACATACTCAGCGGCCAACGTCGCGTCCGCAGTCATCTACCTAGGCCAAGATTCCGCCCACTCAGACCTGCCGATGGTGGAACTCAATTACATCAAGGAGTTCTCAGCACATGTTGTGGAGCGGGGGCGGGGCGAAGGCCTTAATTGTCCGGGACCCATCGTAAGCGGGGGTCTGCATGGAGCTGTTAAAGGGAGTTCACGTCATCGAGAGCATGGCCAACTCCGCGCTACTGACAGAGGACCGGCTCATCCTGGTCGACACGACGGATGACGCGCAGGCGACGGACGTTCTCGCCTACCTGAAGAAGACGGGATTCAAGCCGACGGATATCGCGAGCATCCTCATCAGTCACGTTCACCCGGACCACGTGGCAGGCCTCGCGGCGCTGAAGGATGCCTCCGACGCAGAGGTTGCGGCCCATCAGATTGAGGCGGAATTCATCTCGAAGCGCAAGCCCTATTTCGATTGGGACCTCGCCCACGCACCTGTCGAAGTGGACGTGCCCCTAGAGGATGGAGACCGCTATCAGGAGCTTACCGTCATTCACACCCCTGGTCATACACCGGGAAGCATTGCCTTGCTCGACGAGGCCCACGACCTTCTCATCGCCGGAGACAGCATGCGAGTCCTCGATGACGGGCTCATCGCACCGATGGACGACACCTACAACATCGACCCTGCTCAGCACAGAGATTCCTTGAGGAAGTTGACAGGGTTCTCCTTCGAGGCACTCATCGTGGGTCACGGGGCGGCAATGGCTTCCGGGGCCTCGAATCGGCTAAAGGATGCCGTGGCGAAACTCTAGGCGTAAACCGGCACCCTATGGTGATACGCATACCACTACGTTTCTGACCCACGCTCACGGGGATCACTTCGGAGACGCCATCGCCTCGCGACTAGACGTCCCTCTGGTGGCCATCTGCGAGATCTCGGTGGTCGGCCTCCGGGAGGCCACCAAGGCAACGGAACTTCTCGCGGTCCATCGGGTCAGCCCCATGCACTACAACACCTTCGCCGCGATCGAGCAAGACCCGCAGGCAATCCGTGCGTCTGTATCCGAGAAGACCCGCAGTGAGGTCGTCGTCTTGGCGCCCGGCGAGACGCACGGGCTGAAATCGCAAAGCTAAAGTCCGACCCATGGCTTCAACGTAACGGCCATGGCGGCAGAGATTGCCCGGGTTATCTCAGAGGCGGCCTACCAAGCCTACGAGAAGAAGCTCATGCGGGAGGTCCTCGAAGCCCCCGTGCCCCATCACCTCGCCATCATCATGGATGGGAACCGCCGGTTCGCGGAGGAGGTGGGTCTGAGTTCCGCGGACGGCCACGATCGAGGACGGGAGAAGCTGGAGGAGGTCTTGGAGTGGTGCATGGACCTGGATATCCGCATCCTAACGGTCTATGCCTTCTCCACGGAGAACCTGAACCGGGACGATGGGGAACTCGATGACCTGATGAGCCTCTTCGCGAAGAACTTCCGTCGGGCCGGTGACGACAAACGGGTCCACGAGAATCGGATACGCATCCGCGTTCTCGGCCAGACCGAACGCCTTCCGTCGGCGGTTCAGGACGCGATCCGCTACGTGGAGGAGCGAACGGCCGACTACGATTCCTATCTGTTCAATCTCGCCGTCGCCTACGGCGGGCGTGAGGAGATTCTCGACGCGATACGAGGCCTGGTGGAGGACGCCATGGAGGGGCGCGTCTCTCTGGACGAGATCGACGAGGACGTCTTCGCCAAGCGGCTTTACACGGGGGACCTCCCCGACCCCGATCTGATCCTGCGCACATCGGGGGAGACACGCATCAGCAACTTCCTATTGTGGCAGCTCGCGTACAGCGAACTGTACTTTGTCGACGTCTTCTGGCCCGGCTTTCGGAAAATCGATTTCCTCCGGGCGATCCGTTCCTACCAGATGCGCCGACGTCGGTTCGGGCACTAGGCACGGCGTCGGTACCGTCGCACCTCGGCCCCACAGACAGGACACGCCTCCAAGGTCTGGGGCCAGTATCGTCCGCAACCCCGACAGCGAAAGGACCAATCCACCCGTCTGCGAATCCCGGGGAGCAGGGCGGGCTGGTACCGGAGGCCCAATCGCGCGGCCACGTTCTGGATGGCGTAGTCATCGGTCACGACCGCGGCTTCCAGCTGCAGGGCCAGGGCGAGGACTTCCTGATCCGTCTGCGAGAGGCTGGCGTCGTCCCCCGTTTCGAGGGACGCTTGGGACACAGCCCGCAGGTCTCGGTTGCGTGGCTCAAAGACTCGGCTTTTCGTTTCCAACACCGCTTCCAGACGCGGGTCTAGGCCGCTCTTTCGCGCTTCTTGGAGGACGCCAGAGGGAACGTACACCTCCCCCGCGAAGTCCATGCCGGAGAGAATCGCGGAGGTATCGAGAACGAGCTTCACAGGGCACCCCGGCGGGATCTACGCGGCCAACCGCTCTGTAATCTCCAATCGGTCGTAAATCTCCTCCACGGCCCGTCGCGCGTCGGGTTCTTGGCCCCCCTTGACCAGGATGCGGCCTGTCTTGTAGAGGGTCCTCTCGGGCTCGTCGTGGATCAGGAGCAGGACCCCGCAGTCCGTGATGTGAAAGCCCTTCTCGGCCAAGGCGTCCCGAGCTTCCCCCAGGTTCAGGACGAGGTGTTTCCTGAGGGTGGCCACATAGGCCGCGGCGGTTCGACACGGTCGCATCATGAAATAGCTCATAAGGAGCGACCATCAATCGCCGGGCGTCTATTTAGCTTGCGCCGCGGGAGGGGCGGCGAGGGTCGCCTCCTTCAGTGTCGCCAGCGAGCCCTCGAGGAGCGCGTCGTAGTGGAGCCTTGTCTCTTCGGCCTCCACGACCTCCAGCTTGGCCCGGGTCGTAGGGTGGGCGGGGCCTAGGACGTCGCAGACTTCGGGACCCACCGAGATAGGGTACGTGCCGATCGCCTCGGCTTCGCGCACGATGTCCATCTTGTCCCAGCCGATGAGGGGTCGGTACACCGGGAGATCCACGGCGGCCTCGATGGCCCGAAGGTTCCAAAGCGTCTGGCTGGACACCTGACCGAGGCTCTCTCCCGTAATGAGGAACTTCGCTGCCTGACGGTGCGCCAGCGCTTCGGCCACCCGGAACATCAGCCGTTTGGACAGGACGAAGTAGTAGCGTTGACGGGCCTTCCGGGCGATCTCGGCTAAGGCATCCCCAAGGTGGGCGACGTAGAAGGCGGAGAACCCGAGCGTTTCGGCAATTCTTCGAGACTTCTCCTCAGGGGCGTTGTCGGTGAAAGGCTCGAGCGAGCAGTGCAGCGCGAGGATGTCCGTGCCCTCCGTCGCCATGAGATGACCGGCAACGGGACTGTCAATCCCGCCACTCAGGAGGAGCGTTCCCTTCGCCACCGTAATCACCTCATTGAGCACGATGGGGCCATATAACGGTTGGCGGGTCGCCTACCGCCCCACGTACCGCCGGTAGAGGGCCTGCGCGGCCTGCGGGGACCGGGCCCCCCGGACAATCGCACGGCCGTCCGGAAAGACGGAGAGATCGTATGGCGGAACTTCGAGTGAGACCAGGTACGGGGTGAGACGGACCCGGCCGAAAGGGGCAAGCCGGGCAGCTAGATCGGCGAGCCGAATCGTCCTTCTCCATCCGGGGTCAAGCGAAACGGCGTTGCCCCCGCAGAGTTGGACGACGGTGGGCCCCTCTGGCCTGACGAGGAATTCCTGCGCTCGCTGCTGGCACGCGAGGCAACCCGCACGGGGAGAAACCTCCAGCCGCTCGACCTCCGATACCTCCGCTCGCACCAGGTAGAGTCCTCCATGGAGGGTTCCGCCTTCAAGAAAGTGGAGGGCGTGCGAGGCGAGCAGCTGACCGACTCGAGGGGCGACTCTCGCGTCGCCCGTCGCGCAAGGCTCGACCCGGCCCACGTCGGAAGGGGGCGGCAGGAGACACCGGAAGCAAGGCGTCCTCGGGGGCGAAAGGGGACTCACCATCCCTAGGGCGTCACTGGCCGCGCCGTAAAGGAACGGGATCCTCTGCTGTATGCACGCCTCGTTGAGGACGTACCGCGTGGTCAGGTTGTCCGTCCCGTCGACGACGATGTCCGTGTTCGCTACGAGCTCGCTGACCGTTCCTGCATGAAGGTCCTTCACCCGGGCCTCGACTCGAACCTCGGGATTCACGGGCCGGAGTCGCGCCTCCGCCGCGGTCGCCTTAGGGGCTCCGATGTTCGCCATCTCATACAGCGAGGGCCGCTCCAAGTTCCGCCGTTCCACAAGGTCCCTATCGACAAGCCTTAAGCAGCCCACGCCCCCCATCGTCAACTGCTCCGCGGCGATGGCTCCGACGGCGCCAAGCCCCACGATTGTGACGTGTGTCCCCGGTAGCCCGGCGGCTTCCCCCATCCCAGGTTCCGTCCGGTGAACCCCTCCTTCGACCGGCATCGGCCCCAGCCTCGTCCCCCCGTCTCCGGATTCGGGCCGTTCCACCACGGGATGCGCTCCCTGACGCGGCGCTCTTCGTGTCGCTGAAGGGTAGTCATCCTTATAGGCTCCCCCGCATCCGGTCACCGCCCCCCTTTATTGCGGACAGAAGGCTACGATACCTCCTATGAGCGGCCGGGAACCCATTCCCCTGGCGCAGATCCAGGCCGCTCAGGAGCGAATCGCCGACACCGCCATCCGGACGCCGCTGATTCCTCTCAACTTGGAGGACCCTCCTGCTGACATCTACCTGAAATTGGAAAACCTCCAGCCTGTCGGCTCCTTCAAGATGCGTGGTGCGGGGAACGCCGTGCTGAAGGCGAAGGCCGAGGGGCTCACGGAGCGCGTGTGGACCGTAAGCGCGGGGAATATGGCGCAAGGCCTTGCGTGGTATGCGCGCCACGTGGGCTTGCCCTGCAGCGTCCTCGTTCCCGAGGATGCCCCTGCGACCAAACTCGGCGCTCTGGAGCGGATGGGGGCCGACATCGTTCGCGCTCCCGTGGAGGAAACGTTCCGGGTCGCCCAATCAGGGCGGTACGCCGGCATCCAAGGTCATTTCATCCATCCCTTCGCAGACCCGGATGTGATGGCGGGGAACGGCACCATCGGCCTCGAGATCCTGGAGGACCTCCCCCGGGTGGACGCCGTGGTGATTCCGTACGGCGGAGGAGGACTCAGCGCCGGGATTGCCTCCGCCCTCTCGGCCCTGGATCCGGGGGTGAAGTCCTTCGCCTCGGAAGTGGAAACGGCCGC
>JAJISK010000018.1 GCA_022848785.1 Thermoplasmatota archaeon | reverse complement strand
GGACCCGCATGTAGTTGTCCGCCGTCGTCTGCGCGCCCCGGGCCAGGTTCTCGTACCATCGCCGGAAGTCCGCGTCCTCCAGGAGGGCCTGCCGCCGTCCCGCTCCCGTTCGTGCCATGGTCCCCTCCAAGGCGGGTCGGAATTTAAGGGTTTTGAACCCGAATGGGTATGCTCCCGAGGGGATTTGAACCCCTGTCTGAGGCTTTCTCTGGCTCTGCAAGCCACGAGAGGCCCCGATGCTTGACCGGACTACACTACGGGAGCTACCGGGCGGATACGGCCGGGGTCTTATGGGCTTTTCCCGGCCTCATTCAGGCTGCACGAGACCAAAAGCGTCCTTCATCGCTTCCCCGCTCTCGTCCAGGAAGAGGTGCTTCACCTCGGTGTACTCGTAGAGGCCCCAGATCCCAAGTTCTCGACCGACGCCCGATTGTTTGTAGCCCCCGTGAGGCGCGGCACAGCTGAGGATGTGGTGCTGGTTCACCCACACGGTCCCCGCCCGGATGTCTCGTGCTACAGCCTCCGCTTCCTCCAGGTCACGGGACCATACGGAGGCGGCCAGCCCGTATTCGGTGGCGTTGGCCATCTCCACCGCCTCCGCGGGGGTTTCGTATGTCATGACCGAGAGGACAGGCCCGAAGATTTCCTCGCGTGCGATGGTCATCTCCGGCGTGACGTCGTCGAAGATCGTCGGCTCGAGGTAGTAGCCCTTCGGTAGCCCGGGGGGCCTCCGTCCTCCGTGGACGAGGGCGGCCCCCTCCTCGACGCCCTGCGCGACATAGGCCTCCACACGCTCACGCTGGGACGCCGAGATCAGCGGGCCCATGTCCGTCTCCCAGGAGAGGGTGGGTCCCAGGTGGAGGGATTCCGCCCTCTGGCGCAAGCGTCGCAAGAACCTCTCTCGCATGGCAGAGGGCAGGAGAAGACGTGTCCCCGCGAGACAGACCTGCCCCTGATGAAGAAAGGCGCCGAAGAGGGCGCCTCGAAGCGCCTCGTCCTGGTCGGCGTTCGGCAGAATCACCATAGGGGCCTTCCCACCGAGTTCCAAGGTCACACGCTTGAGCGTGTCGGAAGCGGTTCGCATGACCGCCCGGCCGACCTCCGTGGATCCCGTGAAGGCAATCTTGTCCACGGAGGGGTGGGCGGCGAGTTCCTCTCCCACCTCGTGTCCGGAGCCGGTAATCACATTCAGCGCCCCCGGCGGGAGGCCTGCCTTCTCCGCCAGGCGTGCGTACTCCAAGGCCGTCAAGGGAGTATAGGCGGCGGGTTTCAGGACCATCGTGTTCCCGGCGGCGAGGGCGGGAGCCACCTTCCAGACGGCCATGAGAAGGGGGAAGTTCCAGGGAATGATGCCGGCGCAGACCCCAATCGGCTCCCGCAGCACCCGCGTCGTGATGCCGACGTCTGGGAGCTCAAGTTCCTCATCCACCAACTTCGAAGCCAGTCGCCCGAAATGCCCCGTATGCTCGATGGCCATCGGCAGGTCCGCGATCGAGGCCTGCCGAATCGGCTTCCCGGCGTTCCGGGCCTCCAACTCGGCAAGGCGATCCGTCTCGGCCTGAAGGAGCTCTGCGAGGCGGGCGAGAACCTGACCCCGCTTGCCAGGAGGGGTCCGCGGCCAGGGTCCCGTGTCGAAGGCGTCCCGAGCCGCATCGATGGCGGCTCGAGCGTCCTCCCGATTCGCCCGGGGCACGGATGCCAGGAGAGTCTCGTTGGACGGATCTTGGATATCCTGGCTCGCGCCCGACGTGCTCTCGACCCAAGCCCCGCCGATCAGCATCTTGTACTCCACGGTCGTCCCCTCCGGACCAACGCCACGCTTATACTTGGGCCTTTCATGACCCCAGGGGGCAAGACATGCGAGCCGCGGTCTTTCGGGGCGTGGGAGAGCCACTGAATATCGAAGAAGTCGACGACCCCGTCCCGGAGGCCAGGGAGATTCTCGTTCGCGTTGAGGCATGCGGGGCCTGTCACAGCGACCTGCATGTCATGAAGGAGCACTTTGTCCCCATGGACGAGGGACAGATTCTCGGTCACGAGGTCTCCGGCCGCGTCGCCGCCTTTGGCTCAGACTGCCGGAATCCTCAGGGACTCCAGGAGGGCGACCCGGTGGTCGTCTCCTGGATCGCCTCCTGCGGGGCGTGCCCCGAGTGTTCCCGTGGAGAGGAGAATCTGTGCCGCTTCCTGGAGATGCCGGGTCTGACCCCGGGGCGCCAGGGTGGACTCGCCGAACTCCTGGCTGTCCCCGAGCACACGGTCATCCCCCTTCCTGAGTCGGTACCCCTGGACGTAGCAAGCGTTCTCAGTTGCGCCTACGGGACCTGTTTCAACGCCTTGAGGAATCGGGGCGCCCTCCGGGCCGGGGAGAGCCTTGCGGTCTTCGGCTGCGGAGGCCTCGGCTTGGCCGCCATCCAGCTTGCGGCCACCTTCGGGGCGGCGAAGATCATGGCGGTGGACATCCTGGATGCGAAACTCCGCTTGGCCGAGGATCTGGGGGCTACACACGTCATCAATGCGACGAAGACGGACCCGGTGGACGTCATCCTGGACCTGACCGATCAGCGGGGGGTCGACCTGGTCCTCGAGGCGACGCCCGAACCCCAACTCCGGAGTTCTCTCGAGGTCGCCCGTCGGGGAGGTCGAGTGGTCGTCGTCGGCCTTCACGCTCTGGGAACGCGAGTGCCTCTGCACATGATGGGGTTTTCCATGTACAATCTCACGCTCCTGGCCTGCCTCGGGTACAGCCCCAGCCGGGACCTCCCGCCCTTGGTGGAGCTTGTGGCCACGGGCCGGTTGGATCCGAGCCGAATCGTGAGCCGTGCCTTTCCCCTCGTGGAGGTCAACGAGGCCTACGCCGCCCTCGAGGGAGGAGAGGTCGCCCGGGCCATCGTCCAGGTCCGTTAGGTGCCCGGGAACTCGGTTGGGACCTCGCTCGCCGTCCGAACGAGAAGCTTCGCGGCCTTCATGTGCCGCATCACCTTCATCATGCTCCCCTTCAGCCGGAATTTCCCCGTGAGCAGACCTCGGATGGGATCGATCTCCCCTCCGATCAGCTTCACCCAGTTGCTGTACGTTCCGGCGTAGGTGAAGGCGGTCTTCTTCGCCTCCCCCGGGGCGAGCATGCGGGCGTCGCGACACTTGCCGTGCCACAGGTCCACGTAGAAGGTGGCCTCGTCGGGCAGGTCTCCCTCCGGTTGGATGACGAAGAGGAAGTCCCCTTCCCACTCCTCGGCCGCGGAGGCGTACTCGTCGCTGGCGTTCAGCTTCTCGCGGAAGGCCTCGATCCACTCCTGCGAAGGGAATTTCACCATGGTGATCGGTCCCTCATTGGCCTGCCGAGCATTAAGGCATCGACCCGGGATGGCTCCACCTAGAAGCCCATGAGCCCCGCGGGCAGGCGCGCCCGAATCAACGTGCTGACGCCCATGGGCGGGACGGGGTCGGGGGATATGGCAGTTTCCTCGTCCGCCGACGGGCGCAGACGCCGGAACACATGAGCCTTAACTCAGAGCCGAGTCTCCGACCTCCGGTGTCCAGGGTTCGCACGTTGCGGGCGTATTTTGTCCTGACAAAGCCACGGATCATCCTCCTCTTGGTTCTCGTCGCGCTTTCTGGCTATGTCGCCTCTGCGCCCGACATGGTCTCCTTGGAGACTTTCCTCCTCCTGGCGCTCGCGGGAGCATTGAGCTCCGCGGGGGCGTCGGCGGTGAACCACTACTTGGACCTGGACATCGACGGCATCATGGTCCGCACCCAGGGGAGACCCCTTCCCGCGGGCCTCATCCGTCCGCCCGAAAAGGCCCTCGCCTTCGGTTTCATCCTCCTGGCTCTTGGCGTCGCGACTAGCTATCTCCTCCTCAACCCGCAGACTGCCTTCTTCATCCTCCTCGGCGCCTTCGTTTACATCGTGGTCTACACGATGGCTCTCAAGAGGCGGCACCCTAGCAACATCGTCGTCGGGGGGTTCGCGGGGGCAGCTCCCGCCTTGGCGGGCTCCACGGCGGCGGTAGGGATGGTGACCGTCCCCGCGCTCCTCATCGCCCTTCTCGTCCTTCTCTGGACCCCCGGCCACTTCTGGGCTCTCGGTGTGCGAAACCGACGGGATTACCAGAGGGCCAAGGTCCCCATGCTCCCTGCCGTGACGGGAGAGCGCGAGTCGGCCCTCGCCATCATCGTCTCCACGGTGATCGTCGCGGGCTTCGTCCCGACCTTCTATTTCTTTGGGGGCGTCCCCCTCTTCTACCTCGTCCCCGCTCTGTTGGCCGCGGGATACCTCGTCTACACGACCCTGCGTATCTGGGGGGAACCGAAGGCCGCCTGGACCTCCTTCAAGTTCTCGGGGGTGTTCCTGATGGTCACGTTGCTGGCCGTGGCGGCGGGCCGATTCTTCGAATAGCGGCCGGACCCTCACTCGACGAGAATCGTGTCCACTTCTTCCCGGGCGGCCATAAGCTCCCGCATGTCTCGGAGGATGTCCCGCTGCTCCTTGGCGTAGTAGATCGTGGAGTGCTCCTGGAGGAGGTGTTGCAACAGCATCTTGACCTGGCGGAAGGGGAACACCCCGTGGAGCTTGGCGTAGCTCGTCGCCCGGGCCACCCGGACGCCCCGGGCTCCCCCGGCGAACAGGGCCCCGCCCACGTTCCCTTGGGCGTTCTGGGCCCCGGCCCCTCCCCCGGCGAAGGCCTCCTCGGCCCCTGTCCCCAGGCCTGAGGCCGTGACAGGGATGACGTGGCCGTACCGGAAGATGCGGCCGAGGATCCCCTGCTTCGTCTCGAGGTCGGTCACGTTCTCGAAGAGGATGCTGCGCTCGCTCTTGGTGAGGATGCCGGCCCGGAGGATCAGTCGGAGGTCCGTGACGACGTAGGTGTGGGTTCGGCGGTAGAGGTCGACGACAGCCATCCCCGCGAGGGCCATGACCACGGAGTAGAGGGGGAGGAAGAAGGGGTTGGCACCCACCTCCGGCCCCTGGAGGGTGATGTAAAGCGCCAGGGCGATGATGGCCACGAAGGTCGCGAAGACGGACCAGCGGATCGTGAGGACCGAGACGGCGATGCCGAAGACCAACAGGCCGACCGTCCAGATGATGAACCGGACCGCGACGATCCCGGGCATGTAACCCAGGAAGTCCTCGAAAGAGACCCAACCCGAGACCGCATTGAACAGGTAGCCGATTCCGAGGCCCAAAGCGATCAGGAAGAGGAACGGCGAGTGGAAGCTGAGGAAGGAGAGGGGGTGAGGCTGCAGCTCCGCGCGGATCTCCTCGTTTCGGAGGAGGTCGTACTTCGGCTTCCAGGGACCGGGGATCCGCCGAAGGGCGGTCCTCAGTCGTCTTGTGAATCGCGAGCGCATCCCAACGCCTTCGGACGCGGCGGATGACCCTTTGCGGTTAAAAAGATTCCTACGAATCTCGAATCGGGGCCACGTCAGACCTTCGTGCCGTCACCCCAGACCTGCCGCTCAACGCGCCGAAAGCCCACGCTCTCAGTGAGTCGGAGGGAGGGGAGGTTGTCCTCAAAGACCTCGGCCGCTGCGATCTTCCCCTCCGCAAAGACCTTCTCGGCGGTCGCGGTGGTTACCGTCTTCGCATAGCCCCGCCCTCGATACGCCTCCTTGACGTGCAGGAAGCCGAGCATCGCGACCCGGTCCGTTTCGAAGTGGGTCATGTCCCACGCAACCAGCTCGCCGTCGACCTCGATGCCGGAGGTGATGCCCTCCTCGATGCGGCGACGTACATACCCCACCGCGTCGCGCTCGGGCGCCCACAGCCCCGCGATCATGGGCGCCTCAGATGGCGCGACCGGCCTCGTCTCCGCGACGCGCGAGGGACGGAGATCCTGGGGGCCCATCCGGTAGAGCCAGACCGGGGTGCGGAAGGTCGCCTCCAAGGCTCCCTGAAAGTGGGGGATGAGTTTCACGTCGACGGAGGTGAGGCGGTACGCGCCCTTTGGGACGAGGTCGAGGAGGGCGCTCATCTTCTCGGGCGGCTCCGCAGCGGCAGCCAGCCTCCGTGAATCCAGGCGAATGGCGAGGACCGCACGGGGTCGATGGGGGTCGTCAATCCAGACCTGCACCTGGCTCGCCGGGAGGGACAGGAGATGGATGACGTGGGCGTACCGGATCGGTTCCCGGTCCAGCCATGTCCTCACCCTGCGCAGGTCTTCCGCGTCCGGGTCCACATTGGCTCTTAGACGTCGCCGCTATAAAGGAGGTGATTTCCCCTCCTGAACGGGGCGGCATCGCCCCAGGCTCTAAATCCCGAGCTTCTCCCGATAGGCCGGGATGTCCAGCAAGCCGTGGCCGCTGATGTTGAAGACGATGACCTTCTCCTCGCCCGACTCCTTGCAGCTCAGGGCCTCGTCGATGGCCCCCGCGACGCTGTAGGCCGACTCGGGGGCGGGGAGAAAGCCCTCCGTCGCGATGAAGGTCTGCGCCTGCTTGAACACATGCATTTCGTCGGCGGGGTAGGCGAGGGTGTCGATGAGCCCCTTGCTGCGGAGGAGGCTAAGGATCGGGGCCGCTCCGTGGTAGCGAAGTCCGTCCCCCATGATCGGCTGCATGTCTGTCTGGTGCCCGAGGGTGTACATCTTCAGCATGGGGGTCAATTCCGCGTGGTCGGCGTAGTCGTATCGATACTCCCCCTGCAGGTTCGGAGCCGCCTCGCTCTGGATCGCAAGGAAGCGGATTCCCCCTTCCTTCAGGGCCTCGGGCACGAAAGGGAGAATGAAGCCACCGAAGTTGCTCCCTCCGCCCACGCAGGAAATCATCACATCGGGAACCTCCTCGGCCCGCTCCAACTGGGCTTTCGTCTCGAGCCCGATGACGGTCTGGTGGAGAAGCACATGGTTGAGAACGGACCCGAGGCAGTAGATCGTTCCCTCCTCGCGCTGGGCCTCCTCCATCCCCTCGGACACGGCGATTCCAAGGGAACCCGGGTGGTCCGGATTCTCCTTCAGGACACCGGTCCCGACCGTTGTCCTCTCGCTCGGGGATGCGACCACATCGGCGCCGTAGGTTTTCATGAAGCCGCGCCGCTCGCCCTTCCACTCGTAGACGTTCCGCACCCAGTAGACGATGGCATCGAGCCCCACCAAGGCGCAGGCGTAGGCGATGGCGGTCCCCCACTGCCCGGCTCCCGTCTCCGTGGCCACCCGCGTGTACCCCTCCTCTCGCGCGTACCAAGCCTGAGCCAGGGCCGTGTTGACCTTGTGACTCCCTGTGGGAGAATAGAACTCCGCCTTGTAGTACAGGCGAGCCGGTGTCCCGAGCGCCTCCTCCAGCCGGAACGCACGGAACAGAGGTCGGGGACGCCCCGCCTGCTCATAGAGGTCCTGGATGCCGTCGGGGATGGGAATCCAACGCCGGTCGGAAACCTCCTGCTCACGGGCGTGCCGGAGGAGGACCTCCTCGAGTCGCTTCAGGCGTGGCTGCCCCTCCTCCGGATCCCGCGGAGGCGGCAAGGGCTCCGGAAGGTCGGGCAGCACGTTGTACCAAGAGGTTGGTCTCTCCTCGATCGGAAGTTGAATGAACCTTCGTCCGCGCGCCGTGTCCGTCCCCGCCCCGCAAATCGGAGTGGCACTTATACCATTGCGTCGACGCCTTGAATCTGAGAGAGGATTTCGTCTGCGGCTTTCGGGGGATTCTCGCTCTGCGTGATGCTTCGGCCGACGATCAGGTAGTCGGCCCCCTGTCGCAGGGCCTCCGTGGGGGATCCTCCTTGGACGCCGACACCCGGGGAGAGGATGAGGAGGGAACCGATGCGCTCCCTGAGTTCGCGGAGAACGGCCGGACGGGTGGCCCCGGCGATGATGCCCGCGGCCCCCACGTCGACGGCCAGCTGGGCCATTTCCTGTGCCTGCGGAAGGAGGAAGCGCTCGGCCCCCGGATGGCTCATGGCGGTCACCACAAAGACGTCTCCCTGGGCCGCCTCGAGGCACGCCTCAAGGGAATCGCGCCCCGGAAATCCGTGGGCGATGATGCCCGCAGCCCCATGATCGAAAGTCTGCTCCACGATGAGGCGATTCGTGGCCGGGATGTCCGCCACCTTGAAGTCGCAGAGGACGTCCCCGAAACGTCCCAACGTGTCCACGATGCCCAGGCCCTCGGAGAGAACCAGGGGATAGTTCACTTTGAAGGCGTCGCAGCGGGAGGCCGTGGCCTCGGCAATCTCTACCGCTCGCTTCGCATCCAAGACATCGAGGGCGATGATCAGCCGCGTTTCCTTTCGCATACGGTCTCCGCTTGACCCCGTGGGCCTCTGCTGAGAACAGCCTCACTACCTTTATGTAGTTCCCGGACCGAGGCAGGCGGGTCGATGGTTAGCGAGTACCAGATGAAGACGAAGGTGTGCCTGGTCGGGGAGGCGGCCGTAGGGAAGACGAGCCTGATCCGACGTTTCGTCCAGGACGTCTTCGACGACGCGTACATCACGACCCTCGGGGCGAAGGTCTCCAAGAAGGAGATCCAGGTGGAGGTCCCTGAGAAGGACCTGCTCATCCAGATGGACATGGTCATCTGGGACATCATGGGGGAGAAGGGGCTTCGCGACCTGCTGCGGGAGGCCTTTTTCGGCGGAGCGAAGGGGATCCTGGCCGTCTGTGATCTCACCCGCTACTCCAGCCTGAAGGAACTGGACGACTGGGTCCAGTCCGTCTTCAAGGTGGTTGGCGAGATTTCCGTCGTGTATGCGGTGAACAAGGTGGACCTGCGGGAGGAGGTGATGCTCCTCTTCGGGGAACAGGACATCGAGATGGCCGCCCAGGCCTTCGACGCCCCCTACTTCTTCACCTCCGCCAAGACCGGAGAGCACGTCCAGATGGTGTTTCAACGGCTGGCGGAGGACATCGTCCGGCGCAATCTGCCGACCGACATCAAGGTCGAGCCCTAGCCGAAGAGGCGCAGGATGATCACCGCAAACCCAAACAGGAGCATCCCCAGGGAAATGATCCTGAACAGGCGGAGGAGCCGGACCCGCTTCTTCGGGTCCTCCCACCACTCCTGGAACCGACTCACGCCCCGGCTTCCTTGAATCGCTTCAGCCGGAAGATGTTCTCCCGCTCCATCTCCTCCAGGCGCAACCTGATGAAGCGTTCCGTGTCCTCCAGCTCCGGGATGACCCGATGCTCCAGGGCGTTGACGCGACGCTTGACCTTCTCGATCTCCTCGATGAGGCGCCGCATCGTGGTCTCGATCTCCGCCGCCACGATGACATCCTCCACGAGCTCCTCGTAGGCCTCGGCTGCGGCGTCTATCCGAGGAGAGGTCCCGATGATGCCGTACCCCCGTTCGTCGATTCGCTTCCGCACCTTTTCCGCTTTGATCTTGGGGACGACGATGCCCATGACGTTTCGCGTCGTCAGCTCCAGCTCGGGTTTCTGGAGGAGGGCATGGGAGGCCGACCGCACGCCCACTCGCCCTTCGATCGCCGACGCCACCGCGAGCTTGCCTGCCGCGTCCTGGTAGCGATCCACGATGTTGGAACGGACCTCCCGGGCCCGTTCGAGGACCTGGAAGAACTCGATCATCAGGGCGTCTCGCTTCAGTTTCAGGAGGCGGTGGCCCCGTTCTGCCAGCTTCAGGGTCTTCCGCACCTGAAGGAGCTGCGAGCGGGTCGGCTTGTACTCGGCCAGCACCATTTAGGCCGCCGCCTTCTCCCGGTGGGCCGGGTGGTAGGCGTCCAGGGTCCGGCGGTCGATCTTGGTGAGCCACGCCTCGTCCAGGGTGGCCAGGAGATCCCATCCGATTTCCAGGGTGGTCTCGATGTCTCGGTCCTCTTCCGGCCCCTGGCGGATGAACTCGTTCTCGAACCGATCGGCGAACTCCAGGAGGCGACGGTCCCGGTCGGCGAGGGCCTCCTTCCCCACGATGGCCATGAGGCCCCGGGCGTCCCTCCCCTCCGCATAGGCCGCGTACATCTGGTCGGAGACGGCCTTATGGTCTTCACGGGTCCGACCCGCGCCGATTCCCGCGTCCATGAGGCGGGAAAGGGAGGGCAGTGGGTTGATCGGCGGGTAGATGCCCTTGCGGTGGAGCTCCCGTTCGATGGAGATCTGCCCTTCGGTGATGTAGCCCGTGAGATCGGCGATGGGGTGCGTCCAATCGTCGTCGGGGATGGCCATGATGGGGATCTGGGTGATGCTCCCGTTCTTCCCCTGGATGCGCCCGGCCCGCTCGTAGATCATGGCGAGATCGGTGTACATATAGCCCGGGTACCCCCTCCGACCAGGCACCTCCTCCCGCGCGGCACCGATCTGCCGCAAGGACTCGGCGTAGTTCGTCATGTCCGTGAGAATCACGAGCACGTGCATCCCCAGGTCGAAGGCCAGGAACTCGGCGGCCGTCAGCGCCATCCGAGGGGTGATGAGCCGCTCGACAGCCGGGTCGTCGGCCAGGTTGAGGAACAGGGCTGCCCGTTTCAGTGCCCCCGTCCGCTCGAAGTCGTCCATGAACTGGCCGGCCTCCTCGTGGGTAATGCCCATAGCCGCGAAAACGACCGCGAAAGGCTCTACCGAGCCCGGGACCTTGGCCTGTCGGGCGATCTGGAGGGCGACCTCGTTATGGGGCAATCCCGCACCGGAGAACAGCGGAAGTTTCTGCCCCCGGACCAGGGTGTTCATCCCGTCTAGGGTCGAGATGCCCGTCTGGATGAACTCGCTCGGATGGGCGCGCGAGAAGGGGTTGATGGCCGCTCCCACGATCTCCCGTCGATCCTCGGGGATGATACGAGGACCCCCATCGATGGGGTCGGCACTTCCGGAGAGGACCCGGCCCAGCATGTCCTGGGCGACGTTGAGGCGGATGGTCTCCCCCAGGAACTTCACGCTGGACGCGCGACTGATACCCGCGGTTCCCTCGAAGATCTGGACCACGACCAAGTCATGGGAGGTGTCGAGGACCTGGCCTCGGCGCTTCTCCCCCCCAGGCAGGACGATCTCCACGAGCTCCGCGTACCCGACGGGATCCGTCTTCTCGACGAAGACGAGGGGACCTGAGACTTCTGCGATCGTCCGATACTCCTTCACCATCAGCTCGCCTCCAAGGCCCGGAACTCCTCCTCCATCTGCGAGACGGCGGCCTCCAGCTCCTTCTCGAATTCCTCTTCGTATTTCACCCGAGCAAGGAGGGCTCGAGAGGGGAGGTCCACGATCTCCCGAATCGGCACCTCCAGCCGCTGGGCCCGCCGTCCCAGCTCGCTGAACCGATGAATCGCCTCGATGAGGGCAAACTGCCGCTCCAGCGTGAAGTAGGTGTCCGCGTCGTGGAAGGCATTCTGCTGGAGGAAGTACTCGCGGATCATGCGGGCGATCTCCATCGTAAGCTGCTGGTCCTCGGGCAGGGCATCGGCCCCGACCAGCCGGACGATCTCCTCGAGCTCGGCCTCCTCTTGTAAAACGCGGTAGGCCCAGGCGCGAATCGCGGGCCATGCATCATTCACGTTCTGCCGGAACCAGTCCTCCAGGGATGCCGCGTACAGGCTGTAGGAGGTCAGCCAATTGATGGAGGGGAAGTGGCGGCGCTCCTTGAGCTTCGTGTCCAGGGCCCAGAAGACCTTCGTGATGCGGAGGGTCCCCTGGGTTACCGGCTCGGAGAAGTCCCCGCCGGCGGGGGAGACGGCGCCTACGACGGAGATGCTCCCTTCCTCCCCCGAGAGCGTCGTGACCCGTCCCGCCCGTTCGTAGAATTCCGAGAGTCGGGCCGAGAGGTAGGCGGGGAAACCCTCCTCTCCCGGCATCTCCTCGAGCCGAGAGGAGATTTCCCGCATGGCCTCGGCCCAGCGACTCGTGCTGTCGGCCATGAGCAGGACGTGGTAGCCCATGTCGCGGTAGTACTCGGCCATCGTGATCCCCGTATACACGGACGCCTCCCGGGCCGCGACGGGCATGTTGCTGGTGTT
>JAJISK010000017.1 GCA_022848785.1 Thermoplasmatota archaeon | reverse complement strand
GTCCGGAGGACGCCCATGACCCGGCTCAAACGCCTCGCAGCTCCGCGAGCGTGGAGCATCCCCCGAAAGACGGGCACGTGGGTGGTCCGCCCCTCACCAGGGCCCCATCCCCTGCACCGGTGCATCCCCCTCACCATTGTCCTTCGGGACATGCTCGGGTATACCGACAACGCCCGGGAGGCGAAGGCCGTCATCCGGGCCCGAAGGGCCCTCGTGGACAATCGTGCGGTTCGGGATCCCGGCTTCCCCTTGGGGCTTATGGACACGCTGTCCCTTCCCGACGTGGGGGAGCATTACCGGATCCTCCTGGACACCCGCGGCCGCTTCGCGTTGGTGCCCATCCAGGAGGCGGAGGCCCGCTGGAAGCTCGCCCGGATCGAGAACAAGACCATCGTCCGGGGGGGCCGCATCCAGCTCAACCTCTCCGACGGCCGCAACCTCTTCGCGGATAACGGCCACAAGACGCGGGACACCCTCAAGATCGCCCTGCCTTCGCAGGAGATCCAGGAAGTGTTGCCCCTCAAGAAGGGCGGCGTGGCCCTCCTCATCGGGGGCAAGCACGTCGGACAAACGGGGCACATGGAGGACATCGTCGTCGAACGTAGCTCCCGTCCCAATCAGGTCCGCTTCAAAGAGGGCTTCTCCAGCATCGTGGACTACGCGTTCGTGGTGGGGAAGCAGAAGCCCGTGATCGCCCTCCCGGAGAGCATGGAGGCGTGAGGTGCTCATGAACCCGATGCGGAAGGTCCAAATTGAGAAGGTCGTCGTCAACATCGGCGTGGGGGAGGCCGGCGACAAGCTTCTACGCGCCCAGAAGGTGTTGGAGAGCCTGACGGGCCAGAAAGCGATCCAGACCCTCTCCAAGAGTACCAACCGCGACTTCGCCATCCGGGAGGGCATGCCCATCGGGGCGAAGGTCACCCTGCGGGGCGAACGGGCCGACCGTTTCCTTCGGGACGCCTTCTACGCCCGCAACAACGTCCTGTTCCGCTACACCTTCGACCGCCAAGGCAACTTCTCGTTCGGCGTTGCCGACTACACCGATTTCAAGGGGGTGAAGTACGACCCCGACATCGGACTCTTCGGCATGGACGTCAGCGTGACGCTCCGCCGGCCCGGATACCGGGTGGCCCGGCGTCGGGTCCAGCGGCGGCGCATCCCGCGCCGGCACCGGACGACCCCGCAGGAGGCGGTGGACTATGTGACCGGGCGCTACGAGGTGGAGGTGAAGGGCTAAATGACCGGCCCTCGGGGTGCCTTCGGGCACAAGCAGGGGTGCAAGCGCTGCGGTCGGAAGCGCGGGATCGTCCGACGTTACCGCATCCACCTCTGCCGCCAGTGTTTCCGGGAGATCGCCTACGAGCTGGGCTTCCGGAAGTACTCCTAGGTGAACCCATGCGACACGACCTCCTGAACGACGCGCTGGCGACCATCAAGAACGCCGAAGGGAGTGGGAAGCCGGTGGTCACTCTTCGACCCGCTTCCAAGCTCGTGGCAAGCGTGCTGCAGGTCCTGCAGGAGAACGGCTATGTGGGGGACTTCACCTACCAAGAGGACGGGCGGGGGGGCGCCTACGAAGTTCGGCTGTCCGGCAACGTGAACGACTGCGGGGTCATCAAGCCACGGTTCGCAGTCAAGCAGACGGACCTGCAGAAGTACGAGTCCCGATTCCTGCCCGCCCAGGACTTCGGAGTCTTGATCCTGACCACCACGCAGGGCGTCCTGACCCACGCCCAGGCCAGAGCGGCTGGGATCGGCGGGCGCCTATTGGCGTACTGCTACTGAGGAGAACATGACACGGACGGGCATCGTGGAAAAGCGGGTCCCCATTCCCGAGGGGGTCCAGGTGGAAATCGAGGGCGGGACGGTGATCGTCCAGAAGGGCGACGTCCGCCTCTCGCGTTCCCTCGACGATTCCCGAGTCCGGCTGCGCCGGGAGCGCGCCGAGGTCTTGGTGGAAAGTCCTCTTCCCCGCAAACGGGAGAAGGCCCTCGCGGGGACGTTCGCCTCCCACATCCAGAACATGGTGCGGGGGGTGACGGAAGGCTTCACCTACACCATGCGGGTGGTCTACGCCCATTTCCCGGTCAAGGTCTCCGTCCAAGGGGATGCGGTGGTCATCGAGAACTTCCTCGGGGAGCGTCATCCCCGTCATGCGAAAATCCGGGGGACGACCCGTGTGGATGTGAAGGGCGACACCGTCACCATCCAGGGGCCCGATATCGAGGCCGTGAGCCAGACGGCGGCCAACGTGGAGCAGGCGACCCGGATTCGTCGAAAGGATCCCCGGGTCTTCCAGGACGGGATCTATCTCGTGAGCAAGGGGGAGGCCTAGTTGGCCGGAGGCCAGGACTTCCCGACGCGGACGGAGATCCGCAAGGCGCGGAAGGCCAAGCTCCAGGCATGGGCCCGGGAGTACGGCCTAGATGATGTAGGGCTGGTGGCAGATCTCCGGGAGCGGCTCCTCGCGCACATCGAGGAGGGAGGGGACGCCGTGGAGTTCGAAGAAGACATGGAAATCTCGGAGGAGAGAGTCTACGCGGCCCGGGCCAAGCCCGTGCTGTCCGAGGGGACCCAGGCCCTCCTGGTGGAGCGGGCCACCCGGCGCGCGCATCGCCCTGCCTTTCGCCGACAGGAGTGGTTCCGATATAAGCGGCTCGGACGCGCATGGAGGCGTCCTCGCGGACACCACTCCAAGCTGCGAAGACACCTGGGCTATCGACCCGCCATGCCCTCCACGGGTCACCGTGGCCCCCGTGGGGTGCGAGGCCTCCACCCATCCGGGTTCCAAGAGGTCCTCATTCATCGACCTGCCGACTTGGAGGGCCTCAACCCGGAGGTACAGGCCGCGCGGATTGCCCATTCCGTCGGCACTCGGAAGCGGGTCTCCATCCAGGAGCGGGCCGACGAGCTGGGCGTTCGGATTCTCAATCGGGTGGTCGAGTGAACCTGAGAAACCAGCGCCGCATGGCCGCGAGTATCCTCAAATGCGGGGCCCATCGGGTCTGGATCGACCCCAATCGCATGGAGGATGTCGCCGATGCCATCACCCGCGACGACGTCCGTGCCGTCATTTCCGCTGGCCTCGTCCGGAAGTTGCCCGTCGCCGGCCAGTCCCGGGGGCGGACACGCTACATGGCGCGCCAGCGCCGGAAAGGACGGCGGCGCGGCCCAGGTCGTCGAAAGGGGGCCCACGGCGCGCGAGATCCCAAGAAGCGCCGATGGATGCGCACGATTCGAGCCCAGCGGGACACGCTGAAGCGGCATCGTGAGGACGGGCGACTGGCGCCGAAGGATTACCGCCGATTCTACCTCCGTGCGAAGGGAGGAATGTATCGCAGCCGAAGCCACTTAGAGCAGCAATTGCAGGCCGAAGGCGTCCTGCGGCAGGAGGGCAAATGACCCGGGGTCCCCGTCAGCACGTGCCCTTCCGACGTCGGCGCAAGGGGCAGACCAATTACCGGCGGCGCCTCGCCCTTCTCAAGTCGGAGAAGCCACGCCTCGTCATTCGCAAGACGCTGTCCAGAACCATCGTCCAATTCATTCGGTTTCGGATGACCGGGGATCAGGTCCTGGCCTCGGCGACGGCCCGGGAGCTCCGCAAGTTCGAATGGAAGGGCCACACCGGAAACGTATCCGCGGCCTATCTGACGGGCTACCTCGCAGGTCGACGCGCGAGGGCGGCGAAGGTCACCGAGGCCGTGGCGGACATTGGCCTTCATCCTCCGACCCGGGGAAGCCGTGTCTTCGCCGCCCTCCAGGGGGTACGAGACGCGGGGGTCGAAGTCCCTGGCGACGACGAGGTCGTCCCGGATGAGACCCGCCGCCGTGGAGAACACCTGGGAACGGTGCCCGTGCCGTCTGTGGACGAAGTCAAGGCAAAGGTGGAAGCGGCATGAGACGACGGAGAAGAGGACCACCTCCAAGAAGTCGGGCGGGTCCATGGGACCGACTCGACGAGTGGCTGCCCAAGACGGGACTTGGAAAACGCGTGCTTCGGGGCGAAATCACCACCATGGGTCAGGCTCTTCGCTCCGGCCTGCCCCTCCGAGAACACGAGATTGTAGACTTCCTGCTGCCGGAGCTCGCCGACGAAGTCCTGGATGTCAACATGGTCCAACGGATGACCGACTCGGGGCGGCGCATCGGCTTCGTCATCACGGTCGTGGTGGGCAACAACGACGGGTACGTGGGCGTGGGCAGACTCCGCGGCCGTGAGGTCGGGCCCGCAATCCGCAAGACCATCGATCACGCCAAGTTGAACATGATTGAGGTCAAGCGCGGTTGCGGCTCCTGGGAGTGCGGCTGCTTCACCCCCCACACGCTCCCCTTCAAGGTCGTCGGCCGTAGCGGGTCGGTCGAGCTGACGCTGAAGCCCGCGCCCCAGGGCGTCGGACTGGCCCTGGCGGGCGTGGTCAAGAGCATCGTGCAGCTCTCGGGCATCAAAGACGCATGGGGGTTCGCTCGGGGTCATACGAAGACGACGGTGAACTACGCCTTCGCCGCCGCCGATGCCCTGCGGCAGACCATGGAGTACAAGGTGACCCCGGAACAGGCGGCCCGCCTTCACATCCTCTCGGGACCCGTGGCCGCTTTCGAGATCAATCTTGCGGAGCTGAAGGCCCAGGCAGAGGCGACCGCGGCGGCGGCGCTGGCCGCGGCGAAGGGGGAGTCCGAAGGGGAGGCAACCGTTGAGGGCGAAGGCTCCCCCGCGGACGCGTCGAAGCCCGCCGAGAAAGAAGGAGGGAAGGCGGAGTGAGCGTTGCCGCGGTCCGGGTCCGTGGGGGCATCCGGGTCCGAGGCGACATCGCAGACACCCTGGGGATGTTGCGCCTCAACCGCCCCAACCACTGTGTGGTTCTCCCTCCGAGGGACACCTACATGGGGATGCTCGTGAAGGCGAAGGACTACATCACCTGGGGCGAGGTGGATGGGGAAGTCCTCGCCCAGCTCCTCGCGGCTCGCGGACGACGGGTGGGTGGCACCCCGCTGACGGAGACCCACGTCCGGGAGCTGGGGTACGATTCCATCGCCGCCTTGGCGGAGGCCGTCCTGCAGGGGGAGGCGGACCTGCAACGCCTGGACGACGTGAAGCCGGTCTTTCGCTTGAGTCCCCCGCGGAAGGGCTATGGTGGCGTGAAGCGATCCTTTCGGGAGGGCGGCGCGCTGGGGGACCGAGGCCCGGCCATCAACGAGCTCCTCTTGCGTATGATGGGGTGAGTGAACGGGGCGCACGCGGAAAAAGCGGGGTCAACGGACTCACGGCCGCGGGCAGAAGGCCGGTCGCGGCAAGGGGAAGCGGGGCGGCCACGGCAATGCCGGATTGTTGAAACACAAGTGGAAGTGGGTGGTGAAGTACGATCCGGACCACTTTGGGTCATATGGCTTTAAGAGGCATGCGGCTTCCCCTGGCACCGCAAGGACGATTAACCTGGAGACCCTCGAAAGCGCTTTGGATGGGTTCGTCGAACGGGGCGTGGCCAAGAAGGTAGGAAAGGGCTACCGCGTAAACCTGCAGGCTGCAGGCTACGCCAAGCTCTTGGGCCGGGGCACCGTCGGTGTGCCCCTCACGGTGGTGGTTCCCGCCGCCACGCCCAAGGCGGTCCAGAAGGTTGAGGCGGCGGGGGGCCAGGTCGTCCCCCAAGAGGAAGAGGAATAGGCTGTGTTCGGCAGATCGGAAGGGAAGAGCTTCCTCTACAAGCTGCAGCCCCTTACAGACCGCCTGCCGGCCGTGACGCGACCGGAGGGACACGTCCACTTTCGGACGAAGATGCTCTGGGTCCTGCTGATCCTGGTCATCTATTTCGTTCTCACCAACACCTTCATCTACGGCCTGGATCGAACCCAGGTCCTGGACTTCTTCGCGAGCCTGCGCGCCATCTTGGCGGGGGCCCAGGGTTCTCTTGTCCACTTAGGTATCGGACCCATTGTTACGGCGTCCATCATTCTCCAACTCTTCGTAGGCGCCAAGATCATCCGCCTCGATCTCCGGAATGAGGATGACAAGGCCATCTACCAGGGGACCCAGAAGCTCCTCGTCCTCGTCATGATCGTGGTCGAGTCCGTTCCCCAGGTGTTCGGCTTCCTGCGGCCTTCGGCCGCCTTCGTGGTGGCGTTGGACGGCTTCGTCGCCGGGAACGGCCTCCTCTTAGCGAACACCCTCATCATCGTCCAGCTCTTCGTCGGGAGCTACCTCATCTTCTTGATGGACGAAGTGGTCTCGAAGTGGGGGATCGGGAGTGGGATTTCCCTCTTCATCGCCGCAGGGGTATCCCAGGCCATCTTCACCGGGACGTTCAACTGGATGCCCTCCCAGGCCGGCAGCGCCGTCCCCGTGGGCACCGTGCCGAAGACCGTGTACTTCCTGAACACCATGAGCGCCCAAGAGATCATGGGCGGAGGCTACGAAGTAATCCTGCTCCAGGAACCGAACCCCCTCATCGCCCTCGTGGCGACGGTGGTCATCTTCCTCCTCGTGGCCTTCTTCGAATCCACGCGCATGGAGCTCCCCCTGGCCCACGGAGGGGCCCGCGGGGCCCGAGGGCGCTACCCGATCAAGCTGATCTACGCTTCCGTTTTGCCCGTCATCTTCGTGGCGGCCATCCTGGCCAACATCAGCATGTTTTCCCTCCTCTTCTGGCAACACCCCGAGTGGCCGCTTTTAGGAGGTCAATACTGGTTAGGGGCCTACCCCAGCCCGAATGATCCACTCGTGCTAAGTGGTATCATCCAACCCACCACCCCGATCGGGGGCATCGCCTTCTATACCTCCACCATCGCCGGCCTCCAGGACTGGCTCCTCCCCATCATCGCGCCGGGTCGCTACGGTGCGGTCTTCGCGACCTTTGGCAAGTCGTCCTTCCAGGTCTTCATTCACGTCATCGTCTACGTGTCCATCTTCATCATCGGGTCCATCGTCTTCGCCATCTTCTGGATCGAGACGACGGGCATGGGACCCGAAGGCGTGGCGCGCCAAATCGAGTCGGGAGGTATGCAGATCCCAGGGTTCCGGCGCGATCCCCGCGTATTGCAGCGGATTCTGGCCCGGTACATACCGGTCGTTACGATCATCGGGGGCGCCATCGTCGGGGTGTTAGCCGTGGGGGCCGACCTCTTCGGGACCGTGGGGAATGCAAGCGGGACAGGGGTCTTGTTAGCCGTAGGCATCTTGATTCAGTTCTACGAGGCCATAGGCAGAGAGCAGATGATGGAGATGCATCCTATTCTGCGCAGCTTCTTTGGCGAATAATGGGCCTGAGTCCGATTGGCAAGAGGAAGGCGACGCCGTGGAAAGACCTCCCTGGCCCCGCCCGTTGGTGATATGTGTCTTCCGCAGGGACGACAGCGTCTTCGTGGGGGAGCTCTACGACTCGTCGAAGGACGAGGTCTTCTACCGTCCGCTGGGCGGCACGATCGAGTTCAGGGAGCGGGCGCGCGAGGCGTTGAAGAGGGAGCTCCAGGAAGAGATTGGAGCCGAGGTCACCAACCTCAGGTACCTGGGTGTCCTCGAGAATCTCTTCACCCATGAGGGGGAGCTCGGGCATGAGATTGTCCTAACCTACGAGGGGGATTTCGTGGACAAGTCCTTCTACGAGACGGACGCGGTGCCCGCCCAGGAGGACGACGGCCTGAGATTCATAGCGCGTTGGAAGCCGCTCCGTGAGTTTCGGGAAGAGAAGGCCCTCTTGTACCCGGACGGTCTTCTCCATCTCCTCTCCGCGAGTCCAGGGAAGGGACCACCGATTGACCCTTCGGCGAGATGACAATTGTCGCGCGGCTAGGACTCTCCCCCTCCGAGAAGCTGGACTAAGAGGGCCTTCTGCACATGAAGACGGTTTTCGGCCTGGTCCCACACGAGGGAGGCGGGTCCGTCGAGGACCTCATCCGTGATCTCGAGGCCTCGATGGGCGGGGAGGGGGTGCATGACGCGCGCTTCGGGGTTTGCACCGCTCAGGAGTTCTGGATTGACCTGATAGGGCCGGAAGACCTGTTCCCGGGCTTCTCGCTGCTCCTCCATGCCCATGGACACCCAGACATCGGTGTAGACGATGTCCGCCCCCGCCACGGCGTCGGCCGGATCCTGGACCACCTTCACCCAGGCGTTCCCCTCGGCGGCCGTCCGCTCGGCGAGGGCGAGGATGCCGGCGTCGGGTTCGTAGCCGGATGGGGTGGCGACGGCCACGTTCATACGCGTGAGGGCACATCCCAGGAGGAGCGAATTGCACACGTTGTTCCCATCCCCTACGTACGCGAGTTTGCGCCCGCGAGGGTCTCCTATCGCTTCCCGGATGGTAAACAGATCCGACAGAATCTGGGCCGGATGTTCGAGGTCATCGAGCCCGTTGATTACGGGTACCGAAGCCGCCTCTGCGAGGCGGACGACGTCGTCGTGACGGTAGGCGCGGTACAGGATGGCGTCCACGTATCGGCTTAGCACCCGCGCGGTATCCTCTAGGGTCTCGCCGCGGCCCAACTGAAGGTCCTGCCGGTTGAGGTACAGGGCCGCCCCCCCCAGGTGAGCCATCCCCACCTCAAAGGAGATCCGGGACCGCGTACTGGTCTTCTCAAAGATCATCGCCAGCGTCTTCCCGCGGAGGGGGTGGCTCTGCCCCTGCCCACGTCGGGCGGTTTTGAATCGTCCGCCCGCGGAGAGAATGTCTTCCAGTTCCTCAGCGGCGTCCATGACGGAGAGGAGGTCTTCCATGGGGCTTCCCGCTTCATCCGGGGAATCGTCTTAAGGGTTCCCTCACGCGAAGCCTAAAGGAGATCCGCCCTATCCCCTTGCATGGAGGGGCTCGAGGGGGTGGAGGACCCGAAGCGCTTGGCCCGAAGGCGGCTCGGCATCCGCCTGGGAGTATTGGGGATGGTCCTCCTTTTCGCGTCGGCCATCTCCCTCCGTTTCGTCCCCGACGCCTGGCAACTCGTAGTCCTCGGCCTGATTGCCACCGGGGCCGTCGTCCTCGTGGCGGCCCTCCTCCTCGTTCGGTAGCCTCTCCGAAAGGCCTTAAATGCCCCGGCCGGTACGTGGCCCGTGGCCGGGATGGGGTAGTGGTTATCCTGGGGGACTGTGGATCCCTTGACCCGGGTTCAATGGGCCTCGACCGACGTCGGGCCTGAAAGTCTCGGTCCCGGCCCTCTCTTTCTTGGGGCGTGAGAGTCCCACGAAGGGCGCGTCCGAGGAACTCCGGGGGGTTCGACCGTTCACTCCTTCGCCACGGGTCGCTTCCGAGGGGCTTCCGCAAGCTCCACCAGCAACATGAGCACCGCGGTCGCGAACGCCGCCCACAGCAGGGCACCGCCGACGACGAGGACCAGCGACCACAGCCAGAGTCCCGGGTCAAACGTCACGAGCACGAGCGCCGTCATGAACAGCCCCGCGCCGGCGCCGAAAATCCAGCCCACGCCACGCAAAATTCCGAACAACGACTTGGTGTCCATGGCGGCAGATGGCTTGGCCACTACTTGGTTTTCCCTATGTCCATGCAGAGGGAAAGTTTCTTACGCGGGGGCCCACCTGGTGTCTCTGTCTGGGAGAAGATAAATCCCGGACGAACGAGGCGATGCGATGATCAAGCAGGCCGGCGAGCGTTATCAGGCCCTCCAAATCGAGGACCGCATCCGGGCCTTCTGGGAGAAGACGGACGCCTACGCGAAGACGAAGGAGTTCCGCCAGAGCGGTGAGAAGTACTTCTTCGTTGATGGACCGCCCTACACCACGGGCAGCGTTCACGTCGGAACGGCCCGGAACAAGATCATCAAGGACGCCGTGTTGCGCTGGCGCCGGATGCAGGGCTACCACGTCTGGGACCAGCCGGGGTACGACATGCACGGCCTCCCGATCGAGGTGCTCGTAGAGAAATCTCTAGGCATCCAGAACAAGCGACAGATTGAGGAGGAAGTCGGAGTCGCCGAGTTCGTCACGCAGTGCCGGGCCTTCGCCTTGGAGCGTCTCTCCCTCCAGACGGCTGCGTTCCGGCAGATGGGCGTCTGGATGGACTGGGACAACCCCTACATGACCATCACGAACGACTACCTCCAGTCGGCGTGGTGGACCCTCCGACGTGCGCACGAGAAAGGGCTGCTGGTTCGCGCCAAGCGGGCCCTCGAGTGGTGTCCCCGGTGTGAGACACCCGTCGCCGCCGCCGAGATTGAGTTCTGGGACGAGACGGACCCCTCCATTTACGTCGAGTTCCCCGTCGTGGACCGAGAGGAAAGCCTCCTCATCTGGACGACGACCCCCTGGACCCTACCCGCCAATCTGGCCGTGGCGGTGAACCCGGCCTTAACCTATGCGGCGGTCCGCTATCGTCGCGATGGCGAGGAGGGTACCGTGTGGGTGGCCGAGGAGAATGTCGCCACCGTGATGAAGGAGGCCGGCATCGAGGACTTTGAGGTCGTTTCCACGGCGAAGGGAGACGATCTCGACGGTCTCGAATATCGGCATCCTCTCGCGGAAGAAGTGCCCGCCCAGACCCGCTTCAAGGGAGATTGGGTCCACCGGGTCCTCACCTCGGACACCGTCACAGGGGAGTTTACGGGTCTCGTGCACATCGCCCCCGGCCACGGGCCGGAAGACTTCGAGATTGGGCGACAACGCGGTATGGAGATCTTCAGCCCCATCGACGAGGCGGGCCGATTCACGGAGGAGGGGGGGAAGTATGCGGGCCTCCCGACCAAGGAGGCCAACGAAATCATCATGGGCGATCTCGAGGCTCGCGGGGCCCTCTTCCTCCGCGGGGAGACTGTCCACCGGTATGGGCACTGCTGGCGCTGCAACACGCCCATTCTGTACCGGGCGACGGAACAATGGTTCATCCAGATTACGAAGGTGAAAGACCGGATGCTGGCCGAGGTCGAGCGGGTGGCGTGGACCCCGGACTGGGCGGGTAGCGCGCGTCAGCATGATTGGGTCGAGAACGCCCGAGACTGGACCATCTCCCGCCAGCGCTACTGGGGCATCCCCATCCCGATCTGGGAGTGCGCCAAGGGCCACCGGCGTGTCGTCGCCTCCGCCTCGGAGCTGCGGGGCGCTTCCGGATTCGAGGAAGACATGGACCTGCACCGTCCTTGGATCGACGCGGTCACCCTGGTGTGCGAAGAGGATGGCGAAGAGATGCGCCGGGTGCCCGACATCCTCGACGTCTGGTTTGACTCCGGCGTGGCTACCTGGGCGAGCATCGGTTATCCCCAGAAACGGGAGGTGTTCGACAAGTGGTGGCCGACCCCATGGATCGTCGAGGCCCACGATCAGACCCGGGGCTGGTTCTATTCTCAGTTGGGCGCGGGCGTCGTGGCCTTCGACCGCGCCCCGTACGACGCCGTGCTGATGCACGGTTGGGTCTGGTCCCCCGAAGGCGAAGCCTTTTCCAAAAGTCGGGGTGACGCCTTGACGCCGGGGGAGGCGGCCGCAGAGTACGGGATGGACACCCTCCGCCTGTACAACTTGAAGGTGGCGCCTCCCTGGGATGACTTCGCCTTTCACTGGGATGAGCTACGCAATGCCCACCGGACCCTCAACATCCTCTGGAATGTGCACCGGTTTTCCACGCTCTACATGGCTCTCGATGGGTTCCAGCCCACGGCGGTTTCGGGGGAGGGGCTCAAGAAACGCCTAGGCCAGGAAGATCGTTGGATCCTGAGCCGGCTCCAGGCCCTCATCGAGGCGGTCTCGACGCACCTGACCGCATACGACTTGCACAAGGCCGCCCGCGCCCTCGAGGACTTCATCCTTCGGGATCTCTCGCGTTGGTATGTCCGGCTGGTTCGGGACCGAACGTGGACGGAGGGAGAAAGCTCCGAGAAAACGGCGGCCTACCTCGCTCTTCACCTGGTTCTCCTCCAGCTTGCCCGCCTCCTCGCCCCGATTACCCCCTTCGTGTCGGAGGCCCTGTACTCGGATTTGGGAGGGT
>JAJISK010000016.1 GCA_022848785.1 Thermoplasmatota archaeon | reverse complement strand
GTGATTGAAGGGAAACTCGTGGTCTGCCTGCCGGGGTCCCCGCAGGCCGTGCGTCTCGCGATGGAAGAGATCTTGCTAGCCGAGCTGGGTCACATCGTCGACCAGCTCTCCGGCGGTCCGCACGGCCACGGGTAGCATACCGAGGAGGCCTCCCGGGTCAGTCCGAGGAGTCTTCCGCCTGCTCGAAGAGGCCCTTCACACATCCGAAGAACTCTTGGACCCTTCTATCGGCCGTGGACTCAATCAGCCGCGACCCAACGTTGGCGAGCTTTCCCACCAGGCGGGCCTCTGCGTTCCAGCGCATCTCGGTGCCCCGGGCGGTCTTGATCAAAACCACGATGGAGTCCACGTCCACCGCACTTCCTCGGCCCTTCCCGTGGGCCTGGAGCCGGGCACGGACCGGCCTGTCTTGCTCCACGACGCGCACGTCGAAGCTGAACTTCCCTTTGATGAACGAGACGCCCGCCTTCACGACCGCCCGGAAGTGGGTGGGATCGTACACCTCGAGGAGCTGCAGATCGGGCATGCACGGCGCCAGATTGCGTGGATTCATGAACGTGTCCCACACCTTCTCGGCGGGCGCTTCCACGGCAAAGGTCCCCTGAAATTCCATGCTCGTCGCCTCTGGCCAGCGGGCGGATCGTTCCAGGCCTTCTCGACGGCCGCCCGGGGCCCGGTGCGGGCAAGGTCGGACCGATATAAACCTGCGACCTCTCCGGAGGGACCCCATGTCATGGTGCTTTTTTCCACCCGGGAGTTGAACCTATCCGGTCCTCGGTTGAGTGTATCCGGACCCAGGTGGAGGTTATCAATTAATATTCTGTAGATAGTATAAATATACTGCTGTGAATGCTATCCTCATGTCTCAGAAAGCGTTCGATGATGGGCCTGCGAAGACGATTGCCTCGACGTCCCGGAGGGGACAGATTTCCGCTGTTCTCGGCATCCTGGGCGCCATGGTGCGCGGAGGCCGGGGTAAGAGCGTCCAGAGAACCGGTCTGGCGGGCGGAGTTGCCGCTCCTCGAGGAGTCCGTGTCCCCACATCCCAGCCGATCCCCTCGGCCGGCGGCGACATTTGGCTCCTCCGCTAGGCGGATCACTTCCGCAAGGTGAGAGGCTAGGTCGTGGCGGCCTTTGGCGCCTTGGTCTTGCTCCCCTTCCCCGGTAGGCGCCGTCCGTACTTGGTTGCCACGACCTCCGCCATGATGCTCAGGGCGATTTCTCCCGGCGTTGTCGCGCCCATGTCGAGGCCGATGGGGGCTCGCAGACGACTCAGGAATTCCTGGTTCACGCCCAATTCGGCCAGCTCCTTCATGTCATGGGCGAGGCGATCGCGGCTCGCGAGCAAGCCGACGTACCGGACGGGGGTCTCTGCCAACGCTGCGAGGACCTGGATGTCCCGCGCCCCTTTGGTCAGGACAACGACGGAATCCCTCTCCCCCCACTCGAACGCCGCGAGGTCGTAATCGATCTCCTCGATGAGCACATCGGGCTCGCTATCCAGGACGGGCCTGTGGTCGATCACCACGACCTCCATGTCCAGGAGCTTGCCGAGCTCCACCAAATGGTTCTCCAGCGGGTCTCGCCCCCCCTCGGCCACGAGGATGAGCCGATCGGGCGGCAGGTATGGTTCCACGTAGATTTCCATCACCCCTCCACAGTTCGTTTCGACGTGAATCTCATCGCGTGTCTGGCTTCGCACCGTCCCCCGGACGGCGGTCTCCACGTCCTCCAGGAAGACCTTGATGAGGCGAGGTTCTCCGGTCTCCATCGTCTCAATCGCGACCTGGACAATCGGTCCGTCCGGACAGGCCCCGCCCAAGGTCCCGAAGGTCACCTCTCGGTCCCCGGAAATGATCATCTTGAACCCCGGCTTGCCGAGGGAGGAGCCCTCGATGGCCACCACGGTGGCGACGGAGAAGGGCTTCCGGGCCCCCACCAGTCGGTTCATGCTTCGGGCGAAGCCGTACTCGTCCATGAGCCGCATTTCTAGGGTCGGTCTCGCCTTAACCCTTTCTTCTCGGGCCCGTTGGGTTCTCCGGATTCGGTCGAAAGCCCTGGCCCGGCCTTGACGGGGTCCCCTCGGCCCGAACGGGGTGCTCGACTCCCTCCTGCGTCGCCCCCTCCGTTCAATGTAGGGAATCGTACCCTCACCCACGTACGTGCGACGTCGCCCGGTTCGTATCTCGGGAAAGACTTTTATCCGGACCCGGGGTACCCGGCCCTTACGGGGGATAACACGGTGATTCCGCCTCAATTCGAATATTTCGCGCCCTCTACGGTCGACGAGGCCGTCGAGCTCTTGGAACGGTACGATGGCGAGGCCAAGGTCCTCGCGGGGGGGATGAGCCTGATCCCCATTCTCAAACTCCGCCTCGCAGAGCCCGCGGCCCTCGTGGACATCAGTCGTCTCCAGGACCTCTCGTACATTCGGGAGGAAGACGGATGGCTCCGCATCGGAGCCACCACGATTGTGAACGACCTCCACGATTCGGACCTGGTCCGAGAGAAGTACCCGATCTTTCATGATGCGACGTCGGTCATTGCGGACCCTCTCGTGGACAACATGGGCACCGTCGGAGGGAACGTCGCCCATGGCGACCCGGCCAACGACCTGCCGGCCTGCATGCTCGTCTTGGGGGCCCAGGTCGTCGCCCAGGGACCGAAGGGTTCGCGGACGATTCCCGTCCGAGAGTTCTTCGTCGACACCTTCGAGACGGCCCTGGAGGACAGCGAGATCCTCACCGAGGTCCAGGTACCGATGCCAAGACCCCGCCAAGGGAATGCCTATATGAAGCTTGAGAAGCGGGCCGGGGACTTCTCGATCGTCGCCGTAGCCGCCAACCTCGTCTTGAACGGGAACGGGACGGTAGAGGACGCGGGCATCGCCCTCACCTCGGTCGGCCCGACCTCCCTCTACGCGGAGGCGGCCTCGAATCACCTGGCTGGCGCGATCCCGGACGAGGCGACCATCGGGCGCGCGGCCGAGCTGGCGGAGGAGATCGCCGAACCGGTCTCCGACCTGCGGGGACCGGCCGAGTACAAGCGCGCCATGGTCGGCGTGCTCACGCGTCGGACCCTAGGCAAAGCCCTCGAGCGGGCGGGAGGTGGCTAGCATGGCGGTCGCCGAGCGGCAGGCCGTCGAGGACGGCACCCCTCCGACCTATCCGATCACGGTCTCCGTGAACGGCAAGGAGTACGAGGCCACGGTCGAGGGCCGGACCCTGCTCGTCCACTTCATTCGAGACACCCTGGGCCTCACGGGCACCCACATCGGCTGCGATACGACGAATTGCGGGGCCTGCACCGTGCTCCTCGACGGGCGGGCCGTGAAGTCGTGCACGATTCTCGCCGTCCAGGCGGACGCCCGTGAGATCCGGACCGTCGAAGGCCTCGAGACGGACATGCTCCATCCCATCCAAGAGGGCTTCGTGGAGGAGCACGGCCTGCAGTGCGGGTTCTGCACCCCTGGGATGATGATGGCTTCCGTGGATCTCTTAGCGAAGAATCCGAACCCCACGGAAGACGAGATTCGCCATGGCATCGCCGGCAACCTGTGCCGGTGCACGGGTTACGTGAACATCGTGAAAGCCGTCCAGTTCGCGGCGAAGAAGCTCCAGGAAGATGGCCAGGGAGGTGGCACATGACCGTCGAGGGCGGGGTCGGCCAGTCGATCAAGCGGAAGGAGGACGCCCGCTTCATTCGCGGACAGGGCAACTACGTCGACGACATGGAACTGCCGGGCATGGTCTACCTGGACATCGTCCGCAGCCCCTATGCTCACGCCCGGATCACCTCCATCGACACCACGGAGGCCCTGAAGGTCCCAGGCGTTTTGGCCGTCATCACGGGGAAGGACCTGGAGGCCGCCGGCCTCGCATGGGTATTGACGCTCATGTCGGATCAGCAGATGGTGCTCCCCGTGGACCGTGTCGTGCACCAGGGTCAGGAGGTCGTTGCCGTCGTGGCGGAGAGCCGCTATGCGGCCCGGGACGGCGCGGAGGCCGTGGATGTGGACTACGATCCCCTGCCGGTGCTCGTGGATCCCCGGAAGGCCCTCGAACCGGACGCGCCCATTATTCGACCGGACCGGGAGGAACAGTCCAATCTCATCTGGCACTGGGAAGTCGGAGACAAGGAAGGGACCGAGAAGGCACTGAAAGAGGCAGACACCGTCGTCCAGGAGGATTTCTACCTCCCGCGTCTCAACGTGTCCTCCATCGAGACCTGCGGCTGCGTCGCTCAGGTGGACAAGACGTCGGGACAGCTGACCCTCTGGATGACGACCCAGGCCCCTCACGCCATCCGGACCGTGTTCGCCCTCGTAACCAAGCTGCCGGAGCACAAGATACGCATCATCGCTCCGGACATCGGAGGCGGATTCGGCGGAAAGGTGTACGTATATCCAGGGTACGTCCTGGCCGTCGTTGCGGCCCTGAACACCGGGCGGCCCGTCAAGTGGATCGAGGACCGATCCGATAACCTGCAATCGAACGCCTTTGGCCGGGACTATCACATCAGCGCGGAGATGGGGGCCAAGGACGGCAAGCTCACCGCGCTTCGGGTTCACACCCTCGCGGACCACGGCTACACGGACACCGCCGCCAACCCCTCCAAGTTCCCCGCCGGCATGTACGGCATTATCACGGGCTCCTACCCCTTCGAGAGCGCGTTCGTGGATGTGGATGGGGTGTACACGAACAAGCCCCCCGGGGGCATCGCCTACCGATGCTCGTTCCGGGTCACCGAGGCCGTCCACGCCATCGAGCGGCTCGTGGATATCATGGCCCACAAGCTGGGGGCGGACCCCGCTGAGTTCCGGCTGAACAACTTCATCCAGCCAGAGGCGTTCCCCTACAAGTCGGCCCTGGGCTGGGAGTATGATAGCGGGAACTACCAGGGGGCGCTGAAGAAGGCGATGGACCTCATCGGCTACGAGGACCTCCGGCGAGAGCAGGCGGAGAAGCGGGAGAAGGGGGAGCTCATGGGGATCGGCATCTCCAGCTTCACGGAGATCGTGGGTGCCGGGCCCTCCCACACCTTCGACATCCTCGGCCTGAAGATGTTTGACTCCTGCGAGTTGCGCATCCATCCCACGGGCAAGGCCATCGCTCGTTTCGGGACGAAGTCACAGGGGCAGGGCCACGAGACCACCTACGCCCAGATCCTGGCGGAGGAACTGGGCATCCCCGCGGACGACATCGCCATCGAGGAGGGAGACACCGACACCGCCCCGTATGGCCTGGGCACCTATGCGAGCCGGAGTACCCCCACGGCAGGCGCGGCCGCCTCGATCGCTGCACGGAAGGTCCGGGAGAAGGCCCAGAAGATCGCCGCCCACCTCCTGGAGGTGGCCCCCGACGACGTGGAATGGGTGGATCACCAGTTCCAGGTCAAGGGCGTGCCCGACAAGGCGAAGACCATGCAAGATGTGGCCTTCGCAGCCTACACGAACTTCCCGCAGGGGATGGAGGGGGGCCTGGAGGCCGTCAGTTATTACGACCCGCCCAACATGACGTACCCCTTCGGGAGCTACATCTGCGTGGTGGACATCGACAAGGAGACGGGGGAGGTCGCGATTCGACGCTTCGTGGCGGTGGACGACGCCGGCACCATCATCAACCCCATGATCGTGGACGGGCAGATTCACGGCGGGCTCACGATGGGTTTCGCGTCCGCCGTATTGGAGGAGATCAACTACGACGAGGACGGAAACATCCAGGGCGGCTCCTTCATGGATTACCTGCTCCCGACGGCCGTGGAGACACCTCGCTGGGAACTGGACAAGACCGTAACCCCCTCGCCCCACCATCCCATCGGGGCCAAGGGGGTGGGCGAATCCGCCACTGTTGGGGCTCCCCCCGCCATCGTAAACGCCGTGGTGGATGCCCTCGCGCACCTGGGCGTCACCAACATCGACATCCCCATCACGCCTTGGAAGGTCTGGAACGTTCTCCACGAGAAGGGCGTCGGCTAGCGGCCGCGCATGGCGGCCCGGAAAGCGGATTGCAGGTCGGAATAGGAGCCGGTATGAAGTTTGAGGGAACCTTTGCCACCAACGCGCGGATCGAGAAGGTCTGGGCCACCTTCTTTGACCCGCATGGGATGGAGCCCTGCGTCCCCGACCTGGAGCTCCTCGAGATCTTCGATCCGATGCACCACCGACTCGTGTTCAAAGCGGGCCTCTCCTTCATGAAGGGTACATTCGACGTGGACGTCCAGATGCTGGACGTGGCCATGCCCACCCATGCCCGGGTGAAGGCCCACGGAAAGGGTCAGGGCAGTGGCGTCGACGTGGACGCGACGATCGACCTCAGAGAGACGGCGGAGGGCACCGAGATGCATTGGCGGGCCAACGCCCACATTGTCGGGAAGCTGGCAAACGTCGGCTCGCGTCTGCTGGAGTCCACGGTAGAAAAGCGCCTCAACGAGTTCTTCGAGTGCGGCCGCGCCAGGCTGGAAGGCGAGTAGCGAACCTTCACCCAGCCCCCGGTCCGCCGGCCTCGTCACTGCGCGAGGAACGACGCCGGGTCCTTGACGAAGCGCGTCTGGCAGCCCTCGGAGCAGAAGTAGTGGCTCGTCCCCTCGAACTCGGCATGAAGGGAGGAGGCGGGGTCTACGGTCATGCCGCAGACGACATCCACCACCGTCTCACGCACGGGCGGGGTCGCTTGGGCCCCGGCCGTCGCGGGTCCCGATCGATGGCGGACCTCGGTGATCTCGGCCATGATGCTGAGCGCGATTTCCTCCTGCGTCTCGGCGGCCAGGTCGAGGCCGGCCGGATTGCGGAGCCGTCCCAGCAAGTCCTCGCTGAGGCCTTCGCCTCGGAGGTTTTCGACGACCGCGTCCGCGCGCTGGCGACTCGCCACGAGGCCCACGTAGGGTGCGGGCGAGTTGAGGAGCTGACGGACGGCCGTCTCGTCGTACCGGCCCATGGAAGCCACCACGGCGTACGTCGAGGGCGTCGCTGCCGCCCCCAGCGCCTCCATGTCTCCGATGACCACATCGGCGTCCGGCTGCGTGTCCTGCGTGGCCTCCAAGGCCGCGACGGCCACTCGAAAGCCCAGGAGGCGACCGAGGATGGTGAGCGCCCGACCCAGGGGCGACTCACCGACGATGAGGAGCTGGGGCGTGGGGCGTTGGGGATCCAAGAAGATCTCCATCTCCCCACCGCTCTCGCACACCATAGGGTGTTGGTTCACCCCCTCCCGAGGGGGGAGCGTCGAGGGATCGGGGGAGAAGCGGACGAGGCGTGGGCGACCCGCCTCGATGGCCGCGAGGGCCTCGGCGACGATGATGGACTGGGAGCAGGCGCCTCCGATCCAGCCTGTCATCTCGCCGCTTTGCCGAATGACGGCCTTGAACCCCGGCTTCCCGGAGCTCGGGCGAACGGCCCGAACGACCGTCGCGAGGACGAAGGGCTCTCCGCGTTGCCGGAGTTCCTGGGCCAGGTCCACGGGGTCGTCGGCGATCGACCGGTCGAAGTGTGAGGATCCCTGCGCGACCACGGGCAGGTGCCCCACGCCCTCCTGATGAAGTTCCAGGGCCAAGGTCTCCAGCGCCTCGCCGTCTTCCAGGTTGTGTGCGACGCGCGCTAGCTGTTCATCCGTATCGATGTCCAACAGGACGCCGGGATCGGGTACAGGGACCTCTACGATCTCGCCCTCGTAGTTCCCGAAGATGCTGCGACAGCCCCGGTCGCCCGTGATCCCGCGCATATCGCCAAAGACAGAGCGGTCGAGGAGGACGGGGTTGCCGCGAACGCCTCGGAAGGTGGGGATGAGGACGGGCGCGCCGGTGGCCTTCCATTGCTTGCCCAGGGCGTCGAGGGTCTCCGACCGGAAGAAGGGCTGGTCTCCCAGCACAACCAGGGCGCTCTCGGCTTCCGACGATAAGGATCGGATTCCCGCCCGTATCGAGGTGCTCATCCCCTCAGGGTAACGCTCGTTGACGACCACGTTCACGCCGTCGAGGGGGACCTCCTTGAGGACCCGGTCCGCGTCGCTCCCCAGGACCACGACGATCTCCTCGGCGGTGGAATGTTGCACGGCCTCGAGCACTCGCTCGAGGAGCCTCTGACCTCCCACCTCCAGCAGCGGTTTGGGGCGCCCCATGCGCGATGAGGTCCCTGCGGCCAGGATGATCGCGGACATCATGCGACGATCCGCCTCGCGGTCTTTCGGTACACTCGCCTTTCGTATCAAGCGCGGGTTCGTTGTTAAGCCTTGCACTTTTGTTGCCTCCCTGGGACGGGCCGCCCTCGAACTTGATTGTCAGCAGTGATTCTCGCCCTCGACTTTTTAAATAGGCCCGAAAGGGGAGCTTTGTGTGCGATTTATGAAGCGAAAGAGTGAGAGGACTCTGGTCGACGTGAAGAAGGGCGTAAGCCTCGTTCACCTCAACGTCGGATCGGGGTACCTCACCTACATCGACGAGGACGACAAGGAGTCGCCTTCGGTCAAGAACGTCGTCCTCGAGACGAAGAAGGCGGACGAGGACTGAGCCTGCCTTCGTCCCGCCGACTCCAGCCTACTTCCGTCCCTCCTCTTCCGGGGGATAGGTGACGACACGCGCCTTCACGAGCGTTTCAATCTCCCTCTCCGGATATCCGGCTTCTCGCAGGATCTCCCGTGTATGCTCTCCCTTCAGAGGAGGGGCCCGGGGGGTGTCCGGGATCCAGGCCGAGGCACGGAGAGGAAAGGCGAGCTGCTGAATGTCCCCCAAACGTGGGTGGGGGACCTCCTGAACCATGCCGCGATGTTGGATCTGGGGATCCTCGAAGACCTGACGAAGGTCCTGGACGGGGGCGGCAGGCACCCCTTCCGCCTCTAGGGCGGCGAGCCATTCGTCTCGACCGCGTTCCCGCAATCGATCGCTGAGGCGTTCCACCAGGTCTTCCCGATGTTCCACACGGAGCGCATTGGAGGCGTAGTCCGCGTGTCCGGCCAGGTCCGTCAGGTCGAGGGCCCTGCAGAGCCCGCGCCAGAACCTCTCGTTGGCGGCGGCCACCACGATCGGCTCGTCCGCCGTGGGGAAGGCCTGGTAGGGGACGATGTGAGGATGGGCCGAACCCAGTTTCCCGGGCGCCTGGCCTCCGAGGAAATATGCCTGGGCCATGTAGGTGAGCCAGGAGACGTGACCATCGAGGATGGACACATCGAGGTAGGTCCCTTCCTTCGTCTGCGCCCGTCTCCACAGCCCGGCGAGAATGGCGAGGGCCGCGTAGAGCCCCGCCCCGATGTCCGCGATCGCCACGCCGATGCGGACGGGAGGTCGGTCCTCCTCCCCCGTGATGCTCATGAAACCCCCGAGGGCCTGGAGGACAATGTCGAAGGACGGCCGATCCCGATAGGGACCGTCCTGGCCGTACCCGCTGATGGAGCAGTAGATGACATCCTCCCGCCACGTCCTAGCCTGTTCGTATCCGATTCCGAGTCGCTCCGCCACCCCGGGCCGGAAGTTCTCGAGGACGACGTCGCAGGTTGGGACGAGGCGTCGGAGGACGCCGGCCGCCGCCTCCTGGCGGAGGTCGAGGCAGAGGCTCCGCTTGTTGCGATTGAGGCTGAGGTAGTAACCGCTCTCCCCCTGCAGGAACGGCGGCCCCCAGGCACGGGTCAGGTCCCCCTCGGGAGGCTCTACCTTGATGATGTCGGCTCCCAGGTCCCCGAGGACCATGGAACAGAACGGTCCCGCCAGAACCCGCGACAGGTCGAGGACCCGGATGCCCGCCAGTGGACCCATAGGCGCGGCCAATCCCTCCCGACGGATAAAGGCCGCCGCGCCGCCACTGGAGCTCGCTCAGACGAAGGGCTGGCCTTTCGTTTCGGGGCCGAACGCCCCGACAATGACGCCCCCGATGAGCATCAGGAGGGCCACCAACGTGAGAGGCCAGACAACCCCCCCTGTGGACGTGAGCAGGGTGGCAAAGACCAGGGGCGCGAGAATCGCGGTGACCTTCCCCACCCCTTCGGCCACTCCGAAGCCCGTGGCCCGGTACTGTGTGGGGAACAGTTCGGAGGTGTAGGGGTAGACGGCCCCCCAGGCGCCGAGGTTGAAGAAGCTCACGAAGATCAGCCCGAGAATGAGGGTATAGAAGTCCCCTGCGGTCGCGAAGATGTAGCCGCTGATGCCGCCCAGGGTGAGGAAAAGGGCGAGGGTCCGCTTTCGTCCCCACCGATCCACGAGGATCATCGAGGCAAAATAGCCGGGAAACTGCGCGAGGGCGGACACGATGAGGAAGTACGCCAGGACCTCTGGGGTACTGAAGTCGACCACGCCGAACTGGGCCAGGACCGGGGGGAGCCATAGGAAAAGGCCGTAGTAGCTGAAGTTGAGGGCGATCCACACACCTATGGTGACCCCGGTCCGGCGCAACAGCCTCCCTTGGAATAGGGCCCGGAAGGGGGCGCGGGGCACCGCCTGCTCCTTCTGCAGGTCGCCAGCGCTCACGCTGGCCCCGGCCTCTCGCAGGACCTCCGCCGCCTCGTCGAGTCGCCCCTGGCGAGCGAGATAGTACGGGCTCTCAGGCACCCGACGTCGAAAGATGTACGCGATGAAAGCGGGAAAGGCCGCGGCCAGGAAGAGGAGGCGCCAGGCCCCTTCGAGCTGAATGATGAAGAGGTACCAGAAGCCGATGGCTAGGAGGAACCCCACGGGCCAGAAGAAATCCAGGAGGACCATGTAGCGGCCTCGGCTCTGCGGCGGGAGAAATTCCGATAGGATCGGCGGGTCGATGACGAGGATGCCGCCCAGGCCGAGGCCAGCCAGGAGTCGGAAGGCAAACAGGCTCCCTGGGTTGACGGAAAGGGCGGTCAGGGCGGTGAAGATCGAGTAGACTACGACGCTGACTTGGAACAGATTCCGGCGTCCGAGTCGGTCGGACGCCCTCCCCAGGGAGATGCTTCCCAGGAACGACCCCAAGAGGGTAGCCGACACGATGGCCCCATATTGGAGGGGGTCCGTGGGGGCGAAGGTGGCCAGGTCAAAGATCCCAAACTCCGCGCCGATCGCGGGCAGCACGAGGCTGATGAGGATGATCTCGAAGGCGACGAAGGTCCAGGCGAAGCCCGTGATGAAGAAGACCTTTCGGTGAAACCGGGTGAAACCGGTCTCGCGAAGGACGTCCTCGACGCCCCGGGGTCCGGGGGGCTGCGTGCCCGACGCCATGACGGTAGGCCGTGCAGTGGAACCTCCACAAAGTAGCTAACGATGAAGGCAAGATCGTGGACCGCAGGGAAACCGGCGGCAAGATTTACCGGTCGAGAGGTAAGAGAACGCGGCCTTCTCCCGACGCCTAGCTTTATGCCCCAAGCCCAACTTCGCGGTTCCGAGGGAAGGCGATGGATGGGATGGAGCGGGGGCCGTCCTCGGACTGGGATCGGTACGCCAGCTACACCCCTTCCAATCCTCTCGTCCGTTGGCTCTTCCTGGACTTGATGTATCGGGGGTATCGGGACCTTCTTCGGCGCGCCAACTTCTCCGGCCCCATCTCCGTTCTGGAACTGGGGGCGGGGACAGGCTACACCATGCTTCGCCTGTGTGCGTCGCTCCCCATCCGAAGGATCACCCTCGTCGATTCCAACGGCTCGATGCTGCAGACCGCGAGACGGACCCTGGACGGCGTCCGTTGCGAGAAGGCCTTCCTTCAGGAGGATGTGCTGGACCTCCCCCTGGAAGAGCGGTTCGACCTCGTCCATAGCGCGGGATTGGTGGAGCACTTCGAGACGTCGGATCGAAAGCGGTTGCTACGCCTGCATGCCGACCGAACGCGTCCCGGGGGCTACTGCATCGTGTACGCGCCCACTCCGACCCTCTCCTATCGGTTCTGGAGGCGATTGGCGGAAGGAATGAACGTCTGGCTCTACTCCGACGAAGTGCCTCTGTCGGAGGACCTCCTCGTCCGGGAAATCGGTGAGACGGGCCTCGAAACCCTGGCGTCGAACCACTTCTGGCGAGGGTTCCTCACCGAAGTCGGGGTCATTGCCCGGAAGTCCGCTGGGCCAGGCGGAGGACTCGGTCCAGACGGGGAGGACCTGGAGTGAGCGAAGGTTTCTTCGATGCGGCCGCCGCGTAGCTGGAGGAGTTTGGTTTCCTCCTCGTCGTGGACCCCCTGTTGCCCAGTGTCACCGCCGTGGTCACCGGGGAACCCGTCAAGGGATCCTGGTGGGGGCATTCCCAGTCCCACGCCATCTTCGCCGTCGTGGAGCGACTGGAAGGCTACGGGCAGGCCCTGCAGACGAAGCTCATCTCCGGCAAGGTCACCTTCGTCCATCGCCACCTTTGGCCCGCCGTCGCCGGTGTCGCCTCGGCCCGAGAACCCTGGCAGGTCGAGGGGTTCTCCCCCGAGGAGGCCCGCCTTCTCCGGACGGTCGAAAACGCAGGATGGGTCCGAACGGACGAGGCAGATCGGTTCACTCCCCTGGATCTGAAGGCCGTTCGGCGTGCGGCGAAGAGGTTGGAGAGGAATCTCCTCGTCGTGAGCCGCGAGATCCACACGGAGACGGGAGCCCATGCCCGGGTCCTGG
>JAJISK010000015.1 GCA_022848785.1 Thermoplasmatota archaeon | reverse complement strand
GCGGAGGAGGCGATTCACCTCGGCGATTCCCCGGGCGAGGACATCGCGGGGGCGAAACGCACTGGCATGATGGCAGGATGGATCAATCGGCAGGGTGAGAGCCCGCAGGGGAGCGTGCCGGAGCCCGAGTTCGCGGTGCCCAACCTCCAGGACGCGGCCGAGCTCATCCTTGCTTCGAAGCCAGCGAAGTAACCTGCTCGGCGAGGGCGTCGCCCACCTGGCTGGCCTTTGCCTTCCCGCCGAGGTCCTGCGTGAGGAACTTGCCCTCCCGAAGTACGGACTCCACCGCGGTCTCGACCGTCGCGGCAGCCTCCCCGAGGGCGGGGTCCCCGTCCTTTTCCCCCAGCCACTGGAGCATCATCTGAACGGCCAGCACGGCGGCCATGGGATTGGCCCGGTCCTTTCCCTCGTATTTGGGGGCGCTGCCGTGGATGGGCTCGAACATCGCGTGGTGGTCTCCGATGTTCCCCCCGGCCGCCAGGCCCATCCCCCCCTGAAGGACCGACGCGAGGTCCGTGACGATGTCTCCGAACATGTTGCTCATGACGGCCACGTCGTAGGCCTCCGGCGTCCGGATCATCCACTGCACGAAGGCGTCCACGAAGGCATAGTCACGCTCTACGGTCGGGTACGCCTCTGCCACCTCGTCGTAGATGCGACGGAAGAGGCGGTCACCGTCCATCACGTTGCTCTTGTCGACGCAGGTGAGCCGCCGCTTCCCGTCGCCAGGCGCGCCCCGCCGCTTCAGGCTCTGCTCGAAGGCGAAGCGGATCACCCGCTCAGCCCCCTTGCGCGTGGTCACCCGGTTGTCGATGGCCAACTCCTGGATTCCGCCACGCTCCAGCACCCCGCGAATGGGCTGATAGAGGCCTTCCGTGTTCTCACGAACGATCACGAAGTCCACCCTCTCCGAGTCCCACACCTTGCGAAAGCGGTTGTGCACCTTGTGCTTCACATTGGGGTAAAGATTCGCGGGGCGCACGTTCGCGTATAGGTCGAGCCCGAATCGGAGGCCGAAAACGACCCCGGCGCCGGCGAGGCTTCCGTCGGGAAGGACGGCCCCCGGGTAGCCGACCGCCCCGAGCAGGATGGCGTCGGCGCGCCGACTCGACTCGAAGGCGCCGTCGGGCCACTCCTCCCCGGTCTCTAGGTAGTGCTTCCCCCCGACGGGGTAGGGGATGAGATCGAACTCCAGGCCATAGGCGTCCTCCGTCGCCCTCAGGACCTTGAGGGCCTCGCGAATCACCTCGGGGCCGATGCCGTCCCCGGCCAGGACCACGACCCCCAAGGCCATCAGCGAATGGACCCAAGCCTCGCTACTTAAGGATTCTCGGGCGTCCAAGGGGCTCTCGGTGCCCAACGAATCTCGATAGAACCCGCGAGGCCGGATGGGGCACCCTGCCGGCGAGGTTTCACCCTCTGGGCGGACCACCCTGTAGGTATGTCCCGGGGACCATCGCACGACCGGGCTAGGCCTTCCGCCTCTCGGCGGCCTCCTGCTTCAGTTTGGGAATGAGGCCCCCGGCCGTGAGAATCTCCAGTACGCGGGTCGGGAAAGGCGAGATGGTCTTCTCTTCGCCAGAAGGGATTCGAACCACTCCATCGGACAGATCGAGCTCGATCGTGTCGCCCTCCTCCACGGCCTTCGATATGCCACCGCACTCCACCACGGGCAGTCCGATGTTGATGCTGTTCCTGTAGAAGATGCGGGCGAAGGACTCGGCAAGGATCACGGAGATGCCTAGGGTCTTCAGGGCAACAGGGGCTTGCTCCCGACTCGAACCGCCCCCGAAATTGCGCCCCGCGACAATCATGTCGCCTGGCTTCGCCCTGTCCGGAAAGTCCGGGTCCACGGTCTCCATGGCGTGATCCGCAAAGACCTGGGCGTCCGTGGTCCCCAGGTACTTGACCGAGATGATGTGGTCGGTGGTGATGTTGTCCCCGAACTTCCACACCCGCCCTCGGAACCTCATCTCCAGGCTTACACCTCCCTCGGGTCGGTGATTTCTCCGTAGAGGGTGGACGCGGCCACGGTCATGGCAGACCCCAGGTACACCTGCGCTTCGCGGCTCCCCATCCGGCCAGGATAGTTCCGGTTGCTGCTGCTGATGCACACCTCGTTGGGGGCCAAGACACCCAGGTGACCCCCGAAGCACGGACCGCAGGTGCTGTTGGCAAAGGTCGCCCCCGCATCCGTAAAGACGCCGGCCAGGCCTTCCTCCAGCGCCTGGCGGTAGATCTTCTGGGATGCAGGCGAGACGATCATTCGCATCCCCGACGCCAGTCGCCCCCCTCGCATGATCTCCGCCGCCGCCCGAAGGTCTTCGATCCGGGCGCTCGTACAGGATCCCAGAAAGGCCACGTGGACCTTGGTCCCCGCCACCTCTTCGACGGGCTGAACGTTGCTGGGCCTCTCGGGCAGGGCGACCTGAGGCCCCATGCCATCCACGTCCACGTGATACGTCTTCTCGTACGCCGCATCCTCATCCCCGGCAATAGGCTCAAACGAGCGGCCCGTGTGCGCCAGGTAATCGCGGGTGACCTCGTCGGCCGCCACCATCCCCGCCTTCGCTCCCATCTCCGTGGTCATGTTGCAGAGGGTGAGTCGCTCGTTCATGGGGAAGCCCTCCACCGTCGGGCCCTCGAATTCGACGGCCTTGTACTGCGCTCCGTCGTCTCCCGTCAGGCTCACGGTCCGCAGGATTACGTCCTTGGCCCACGTCCGACGATCCAGCGCGCCTTCGATGGCCACGCGAATCGTCTCCGGGACCTTGAGCCAGATCCGCCCCGTGGCCATGACGGCCGCCGTCTCGGTGGCTCCGATGCCCGCGGCGAACGCGCCAAGGGCCCCCACGGTGTTCGTATGGCTGTCGGACCCAATGACCAGGTCCCCCGGCTGGGCGTAGCCCCGCTCCGCCACGAGTTGGTGGATGATGCCATGGTCGCCGATGTCGTGGAAGCGATCGATCCCTTGTTCCTGGCAAAACGCGCGGATCGCCTGGTGCATCTTGGCGATCTCCTCGGTGGGTGGAGGAACCCAGTGGTCCAGGGTCACCACAATCCTGTCGGGGTCCCAGACGCGGTCGACGCCAATCTCGCGAAAGGGGCCCAGGGCGATGGCGAGCATCTCATGCATGTACAGGAGGTCGATTTCGGTGTCGACCACCTGGCTCGGTTCGACGGCTTCCTGACCGCTGGCCTTGGCCAGAATCTTCTGGGCCATGGTCATCCCGGCCATGGGGCAATTATAGTCCGCCGGCCTTAAGCGTTCCCGGCCTTAGGTCTCCTCGGGGGATCGAAGGCCGACCTTCTCCGCGATGGCCCAGAACTCCTCCTCGGTCACGCCCCGCAGGCGCTCCTCACGCTCCCGATACATCTCAATGAAGGCGGTCTGGTCCTCCTTCCCCTTGCCCTCGGCGAGGGCCTTGATTTCCGCCACGATCCCTCGGACCTCCCCATGGGAGGCCTTCACCCCCGCCTCCTTCAAGCGGTCCTCCACGGCGGCGGTCCCGGTGTGCTTGCCGAAGATGAATACGCGCTTGTTGCCCACGACCTCCGGTTGAATGGGTTCGTAGGTCAACGTGTTCATCAAGACCCCGTGGGTGTGGATGCCGGACTCGTGCCGGAAGGAGTTGTAGCCGACGATGGGTTTGTTCACGGCCACCGGAACGCCCGAGAGCTCCTCCACCAGCCGGGAGAGCTTGTACAGGCGCTCCGTCTTGATGCCCGTGTCGTACCCGTAGAGGGACTCGAGGGCCATGACCGTCTCGGCGAACGGGGTGTTTCCACTTCGTTCCCCGAGCCCGTTGATCGTGGTGTGGGGCACCTGGACCCCCTCCTCCAGGGCCGCCAGGGAGTTGGCGACGCCCATCCCGAAGTCGTTGTGGATGTGGACGCTGAGGGTCACGGGCTTGAGGACCTCCTTCACGCGTCGGATCCACCAATGGGTCGTCGTGGGCGTGAGAACGCCGACGGTGTCGCAGAGGACCGCCCAGTCCGCCCCCGCGTCGATGGCGGCGTTGTAGAGCTGTTCCACGTATCCCAGGTCCGCCCGGACGGTGTCCTCGGTGACGAAGGCGACCTTCCTCCCGTGCTCCTTGATGTACTCGACCAGTTCCGGAGCAATGGCCAAGACCTGCTCCCGCGTCATGCGAAGTTTGTACTTCAGGTGGAGATCGCTGCAGGCGACGAAGATGCTCACGGCGTCGGCATCGGAGTCGAGGGCGGCGTCCACGTCGCCCTTCACCGTCCGGGCCGCGGTCATGATCGTGGCGTCCAGGTCTTCCTTCACGATGGCCCGGACCGACCGCTTCTCCTCGTCGGAGACCACGGGCATGCCCACGTCCATGATGGGAATGCCAATCTCGTCCATCCACGAGGCAATCTTCACCTTCTCGTCCAAAGTGAAATGGAGACCCGGCATCTGCTCCCCGTCCCGCAGGGTCTCATCCCAGAAGTCGACCCGTTCGGGCAGCCCGGGTGCCAGGCCCTCCTCCACCAGGTAGTTGTGAACAAGTTTCTCTGCCAAGGGGGCTCCCTCCTGCCCTTCGGAATTCATGGAGGCGGGGCTATTAAGCGTGACGCCGCCTGGCCCCGCGCGATGCAGGTCGCGAAAGTTTATGCGCGGGGCGCGGGCTATTTGGGCCGATGGTCGGGTACCTCGAACCCATCCGAATCCGCATCCCCACCCAGCTGCCAGTGGCGGCCGTCAACGTGTACCTCCTCCAGGGGGACGAGAACGTCCTCGTCGATGCGGGCCCCCACCACCCTGATTCGTGGGACTACCTGAAACGACGGCTTCACGCCCACGGCCTGGGCGTTGCGGACATCGATCGGATCCTGATCACCCACGGGCACGTGGATCACTACGGCCAAGCCGGGGACATCGTGGAGGCCTCAGGGGCCGAGGTGTGGACCCATGAACTGGATCGAGAGTTAATCCGGGACTTCACCGCCATCGCGGGCGGGCGGAACGAATACTATCGGGATATCCTGCGGGCGACGGGGCTCCCTGAAGAGACGTTGAATCTCGTGGCCGGCTTCTTCGACTACCTGAAGGGACTGGCACGCGAGACGCCCGTCGCGCACACCTTCAAAGAGGGCGACCGGATCTCCGCAGGAGGCTGGGACTTGGACGTCCTCCATACTCCGGGTCACTCACCGGGCTCCAGCTGTTTCCTCCACCAAAAGACCCTGTTCACGGGGGATACCGTCCTGAAGCACATCACCCCCAACGCCGCGTTTGGGGGAAAGGATGGGAAGTCGTTGGGGATGGGGGACTATCTGGACTCCCTCGAACGGCTCGGACGCCTCGAGATCGACGCGGTGCATCCGGGCCACGGGCCCCCCATGGACGGCCTCGACGCCTTCATCGCCAACTACCGGGCTCTCTACGGAGAACGGCGAGCCCGGGTCCTCGAGCTCGTGCGGTCGGAGGAACGAACCGCCTTCGACCTCGTTCTTTCCCTCTTCGGCACCCTTCCCATCCACGAGGTCTTCCTGGGCATCACAGAGGTTCTGGGACACCTGGAGATCCTGGAAAGGGAGGGGATGGTGGAGGCGCGGGAGCGGAAAGGATTGCGGTACTATCGCCTCCTCCCCCAGCCTGCCTGAGAGAGTTTAAGACCGCGCGGGGTTATCGAGGAATAGGATGGATCGACTCCCCCGAGATGAGTACTATCTTCGCCTCGCGGTGGGCGTGGCGGGTCGGGCCACCTGCCTCCGTCGGATGATCGGTGCGGTGATGGTGAAGAACGACGTCATCGTAAGTACGGGGTACAACGGAAACCCCCGTGCCATGCCCCACTGCGAGGAGATCGGCTGCATCCGGGACGAGCTGAAAATCCCGTCCGGCGAGCGGATGGAGATCTGCACGGGGGTCCACGCCGAGATGAACGCCCTCATCTTCGCCGGGAAGGAGGCCCGGGACGGCGTGCTGTACACGACCCTCGTCCCCTGCAACACCTGCGCCAAGATGATCATCAACGCGGGGATCAATCGGGTGGTTTACGCCGAGGGGTATCCGGATCGCATGGGGCTCGTCCTACTCGAGGAAGCAGGGATTCCGGTGGAGCGGCTGCCCATCGCGCTGGAAGCGCCTCTGACCCGGACCGAAGAGGAGACCCAGGGAATCGTCGAGGCAGGGTCCACCCTCACGATCGAGGAGATGCGTGAGGCGTTGGCGGAGAAGGAGCAACTCATGGCCCAGATCGCCCAGGGGGAGAAGACCCTCAACGAGGCGGCGGCACACATCATCGAGGAGCGGGTTTCGAGCCTGAAGAAGGCGAAGGACTAGTCCGAGCCCGCCATCTTCCGGAGCATTCGGCCGATCCAGCGTGTGCGGGCAAGAGCCTTTCCGAACTGGGCGATCTCCTCCTCCCCGATCATCATGGGCCCCCGGCCAAATCGGCCCTCCGAGTAGCAACAAAAACGCAGGGAGCGCTGGCCCTCCTCGTACTCCATGAGCTGGATGGTGGGCTCCCAATGTGGCGCCTGCACCGAAACCTCCTCGATGATTTGGCCATCGCCCCATGGTATGTGGAAAGGCCGTGGAATTTTTCGACTCATGCCGGACCGATGCGGGGGCGGCGCATAAGGGCGATGCTAGGCGTTCGCGGTGGAAGCCGCACGCTCCGGCATCGGGCGGAACTTGTATCCGTAACGCACCACGCCCTCCTGTCGGTAGATGCGGCGAAGGACCGCGTCCACCGGCATCCCGATCTCCACATCCGCGGGGTCCACATCGGTCAACTGGGTGAGGATACGGGGTCCTTCTTGCAGCTGGACGAGGGCCACCGCGTACGACCCGATCAGGTCCTGCTGCTCCTGGAACTCGGTGGGCGAACTGCCCCGGGTAATGACGGTCCGAGCATACACCTCCCCCTTCCCCGTGAGGACTTCCTGCACGAGATCGTGGCCCCCGCAGTCGAGACAGACCAACCGAGGGGGAAAATCCAGGCGGTTGCACGCCGTGCACCGAGAAGCCGCCAGGCGATACCGGGCGGCCGCGGAGTCCAGGTAGGTTGGGAGGGAGACATAGGCGCCCTGAGAGACCTCCGCCGCTGGGTCCCGGCCCGCCAGAAACGTGCGATACCGGGCATAGGTCGCGTAGTCCAGATACGATCGGTTGGCACGCAGGCTGCCAAGGGGGCTGCGCGTTCCGGAGAGTCTGGAAACGACACGGAGGGAGAGGACCACCGAGGAGCCTCCACCGTACGTAACCAACCCCAAGCGGTCCCCCTTCCGCGCCCCGTGGACGATCTCCGCCAGGGCCAGCAACGGGGAGACGCAACCCGTGTCCCCCGAGAGTCCGACAACGCCACCCCCGATTCGGGTGGGGTCGACAAGGCCCTTCAGCGCCCGAGAGGCGAAACGTCCATCGGGCTCATGAGCGGCCACCTGGCCCGTACCCCATCCCTCGAGGCCCTCCCGGGCGGCGGTCTGGATGATCTCCCGGGCGAGCTCCACGCCCTCGATGCCGCGCTTGCGGCCCTGCGAGTCGGTCTTCCCCCGCTCATCCTGGGTGTGGGTGGCCGTCTCCTCAATCCGCAAATCCCCGTCGGGCGTGAGGAAGACCGCGGCTGCGGCAGCGCCCTGAGGATGCTCTGCGGGCTCTTCGGGCCCCCCTTGGGGGGCATCCGCGGCCACGAGCACGGCAGCGTCATGGTGCGTCTCCACGAAGTCCAGGCAGGATAGCAGCGCCTCGCCCGAGGCGTTGGTCGACCCCCTGAAATCCCCTCTCGGTGCCTCCTCCATGCCCAGTGCGACCGCCACGGTCGGAGCGAGGTGGGGGCCTCCGAAGGTCGCGGTCGCAAGGAATCCCACGTGCTCGGAGAGGGGGAGCGCCCGCGCGGCCTCCACCGCGAGGGTCACCTCGTCCTCGTCGTAGCCCGCTACCGTCTTCTCCTGGATCCCGGGAGCGCGGGACGCGTCCCACATGTCGGCATACGCCTCTGCTCGAATGCTGTAGGCAGGGAAGTGAAAGGCCAAGGAGGCGATGCCGGCCATGGAATCACCGCGAGAACAGATGGACCGCGATGGTGGCTCCGGAGCCTCCCACGTTGTGCGTGAGGGCGAGCTCTGCATCCGGAACCTGGCGATTCGGCTCGGCCTCGCCCCGCAACTGCTGGAAGACCTCCACCACCTGTCCTGCACCGGTGGCGCCCAGGGGGTGTCCCTTTGCCTTCAGTCCCCCGCTGGCGTTCACCACGACGTCCCCTCCTAGGTCGGTCCGGCCCTCCAGGGTCCACGTTCCCCCGTCCCCCTTCGCCGCGAATCCCAAGTCCTCCAGCGCCATGATCTCCGCGATGGTGAACGCGTCGTGAACCTCGGCCAGGTCCACGTCCTCGGGGGTCACGGAAGCCTTCCGGAAGGCCTCCCGCCCGGCCCGGACCGTGCCCTCGACTCGTGTGATTTCGGCTCGATCGTGAAGCGCCAAGAAGTCACTGGCCGCGGCCGCCGCTCGTATGTACACCGGCGTGTCGGTGAACCGTCTCGCATCCTCGCCGCGGGCGACGAGGAGGGCGGTGGCCCCGTCCGAGATGGGGCACGAATCGTACAGGGTGAGAGGGTCTGCCACGACCGGCGCGCGTAGGACGTCCTCCTCCGTGATGACCTTCTGGAAGTGGGCCTTGGGGTTGTGGCTCGCGTTGCGGTGGTTCTTCACGGCCACCCTGGCGAGGGCCTCCCGCTTCGTCCCGTACTCGTGCATATGCCGGGAGGCCATCAGGGCGTACAACCCGGCGAAGGTGGAACCGGCCAGGCGTTCCCACTCGGTGTCCCCACTCACGCCGAGCCAATAGCGCCGTCGATCGGAGGGCAGGTCGGTCATTTTCTCCACGCCCGCCACGAGGGCGAGATCGACCGCGCCACTGCGAACAGCCATCCAGGCGTCGCGGAGGGCGTAGGAACTGGAGGCGCAGGCATTCTCCACCCTTCGCGTGGGGAGGTGCGTGAGTCCGACCTGCTCCGTCATCAGTGCGGACAGGTTGCCCAGCTGGCCGCCCCCGAAGGACATGCTCCCCACCCAGGCCTCCTGGATGTCCCCCGGATTCACGCCGTTGTCGACACTGGCGAGGCACTCTCGGAAGGCCTCGACGAACAAGGCCTTAAGCCCGGCCTTGCGGATACCGAAGCGGCCCTGTCCCGCCCCGACGATCGCGACCTCATCGCCCACGAGGGGCCTCATGCTCCCGCATCTCTTCAAGGCTTTCAGTCTCGGGCCGGCACCGCGGGGAAGCTCACCCGAAGAGACGACGGGCCGTCCCTTCCGCGATGTTCCGCTTCGCCTCCTCGGAGAGCGGGAGCGCCAAGACGTCGTCGAGGTTCTTGCGAATCCCTGGAACCTGCGGGCCGGGCCAATCGGAGCCGAAGAGGGTCTTGTGGGCCACGGCCTCCAGTCGGGGGAAGTAATGCAGGAGGCGTTTGGGGGGAATGCTGGAGATGTCCAAGTAGATGTTGGGGTGGCGACGCAGCAGGAAGAAGGCTTCTTCGGTCCAGAAGGGGCGGCCCCCATGGGCCATGATGATCTTCAGGTTCGGGAAGTCTACGGCCACGTCATCCAGGGCGAGGGGATCGCCGAGGCGGGAACGGGCACCGGGGAAGATGGAGGTCCCTGTGTGGATCATTACCGGGACCCCCTGTTCTTCCGCCATGGAGTACACGACCTCCAGCCCCTTCACGTCGCCCCGATAGCCGTCGGCGGGAACCAGCTGATGGGGCGGGTGGAGCTTGATGGCACGGACCTCGTAGGTGGAGAGGAGCTCCTCCATGGCGTCGCGAACGTCCTCGCGGCGCGGGTCTAGCCCGCCGAAGGGCAAGAGGCGGTCCGGGTAGTCCTTGGCGTAGTTCGCCGAGAAGGCGTTGACCTCCTCCGTGAAGCCCAGGACCTCCTCGGCGACGTAGTTGATGAGACAGGCGCGCCACACCTCCGCCTCATCCAAGACCTGAATGAAGAGCGCGGGATCGTCCCGCAACCGGCGCATAAACCCGATGTCCTCCTTCCCGAGGTTCTTGAACAGCTCCAAGGCCGCGGGCTTCACGAGCTCGAAGGGCTGAATGTGAACGTGGACGTCGGTGACCTTCCACTCGCGCACGCCCGGCCGAGGTCCGACGCCTTGATGAACCTTCGCCGGCGGCCCAGGCCTTCACTCGGCGTGCTTGCTGGTGAAGAACTCGACGTAGATGCCGTCCGGGTCTTTCACGTAGGCCCAAATGGAGCTCTTGCTCTCGATGGGTCCGAGCGCGAGAGGGTAGCCCTTGTCTTCGAGATGCTTCCGAGCTGCTTCGAAGTCCTCCACGTAGAAGGCCAGGTGATCGAGCTCCTCCCCCTCCCGGTAGGGCCCGGCCACGGGGCTGTCGTCGGCGTACCAATTGATCTCGATCGAGTGGCCCTTGGCATCGTTGCCCACGGACGCGAGCTCCCCCTTGTTCTGAGAGATCTCGGAGCGGTCGAGGAGCTCCAGACCCAGCACGTCGGTATAGAAGGCAATGGATCGGTCTAGGTCGCGCGTCCGGATGCCTGTGTAGGCAAGCTTAAACTTCATCAGAATCTCCGGGGGCTCGAGGAGACATTCCTACATAGGGCTTCCCCCGCCGCTTGACGGACCTTCGAGCTGAAACCTTAACCTCATCCGAGACCTACCTGGTTCGAAATGGCCTATTGGCTCTGCAAGATGTGTCAGGAGAAGTGTCCTACGTGGTCAGGGGCACGGGGCCACCTCTACGAGGCGCATAACGAGGAGACGATGCGCCTCCTCGGCCAGAGCATGATTCCCGAGATGATGCTCCTGGAGAAGCGCCTGGACGAGGGTGCAGGCTAGCGGCCGGTAAACGCGGCCTTCCGTTTCTCGAGAAAGGCCTTCATCCCTTCCGCCTTGTCTTCCGTCGAGAAGAGGAGAGCGAACAAGGCGGTCTCGTACTCTAGGCCCGCCTTCAATCCCATGTTGGAGGCGGCCCGGATGGCCTCCTTGGCGAGGCGTAAGGCGATGGGGCTCTTCTCCGCAATCTTGAGGGCCAGCTCTCGGGTCCGCTCCTCCACCTCTTCGTCGGGATACACCTCCTCGACGAGACCGATGGCCTTGGCCTCCTCCCCGGTGATGGGCTCCCCCGCGAGGATCAGCTGCATGGCCTTCCCTTCCCCAACCAGGCGGGGCAGGCGCTGACTTCCCCCGCCGCCGGGAATGAGACCCAGGTTGATCTCGGGCTGGCCGATCTTTGCCGTGGTGGACGCGATGCGAAGGTCACACCCAAGGATGAGCTCGCAGCCTCCGCCAAGGCAATAGCCGCGAATCATGGCGATGACCGGCTTGGGGAAGGAGGGGATCGCCTCGTAGTATCCCTGCTCCCGCCGGTCTACCCACTGGTCCATGGGCCGAACATCGACGAACTCATTGATGTCGGCACCCGCGACGAAGGCCTTCGCGGATCCGCGGACGATCACGACACGAACGCCCTCGTCCGCTTCGAGCTCCTCCAAAGCCGCGAGGACCTCCTCTTTGGTCTTCCGATTCATCGCGTTGAGGACCTCCGGACGGTCGAACGTAATGAAGGCCAGGGGCTCCTCCCGCTCCACCAGGATGTTCTCGTACATTCGGGGACACGATGCCGAGGCCGTGTAAGAGGTTTGTGCGCCGAGCCCGTTAGGTTCCGGACTCCCCCGCCTGGAACCGGAACCAGACTCGGCCGTCCGAGAGGCGTTCGACCTTGACCCGCACGGACTGCCCGATCCGGAGCGACGCCTCCTCCCCGTCGATTCGCGCGAGAATCTGGAGGTTGGTTCCCTCAAGCTTCACAATCCCCACCACAAAGGGCAGGTCGTCCTCCATCCCCTTGGGGGCCCCCAGGCGGACGGACGTGAAGGCAAAAATCTCGCCCTCCTCGGGGAGATCAATCCATTCCATCTCATCCGAATTGCAGTGGGGGCAAACCACCCGGGGCTGCCAGAGGACCTCCCCACAGGCCACGCAGCGGGTCGTGGTCAGCCGACCCTCCTGCAGGTGTTCGAAGAAGGGATGGATGCGGGTGTGTTCCTCCCCTTGCAGGGGGACAAAGTCCAGGAGGTAGGGAACCCGCCGCTCCGCCTTGGCCTCGACCATCTCCTCCCTCACGAAGCCCGGTGAAGGACCAGGACGCTGTGGTTGTTGGCGTTCCCGCTGAGGTTGTGAGTCAGAGCCCACGTGCCACCCACGTACCGCTCTTGGGGCACCTGCCCCGTGAACTGCTGGACCACCTCGACGACTTGTGCGACCCCCGTCGCCCCAAGGGGATGACCACAGCCCAGGAGGCCTCCCCGGGTGTTCATTGGCAACTGGCCGCCAATCTCCGACTGTCCCTCCTCGATGAACTGACCACCCTTCCCCTTCTCCGCGAGGCCCAACTCCTCGTACTCGATGATTTCTGAGATGCTGAAACAGTCGTGGACCTCGGCCAAGTCCATGTCTTGGATGGTGACCCCCGCCATGCCGAGGGCGTCCCGCACCGCCCGGCGCATGTGAGGCCACTCGGTGAGACTTGGCAGGTTCACCGTCAGGTTGCCCGTGGCGGCCTGTCCTGCGCCCTCGATGTACACCGGAGTGTCCGTGAATTCGCGGGCTCGGTCCTCCCCCGCCAACATCACCGCCGCAGCCCCGTCGGTGATCCCCGAGGAATCGAGAAGACGCAAGGGGGTAGAGACCATGGGCGAGTTCAGGACCTGGTCGAGGGAGACCTCCTTGGGAAAGTGCGCGTAGGGGTTCG
>JAJISK010000014.1 GCA_022848785.1 Thermoplasmatota archaeon | reverse complement strand
GATGCCGTACCGCTCGCTGAGGGCGTCGATGCTGTCGATGACCAAGAGGCTCTTCTGAGGGAGATTCTTGTCCACCGCCTCGTAGGCGAGGTCCATCTCTGGAAGGTCGGAGTGGAGGTCAAAGATGACGCCCTCGTCCGTCACTTCCCCCCCTTCGACGCCCTCGTAGATGTCGCCCCCCTCTTGGCCCATCTCAACGCGGCCTTCGAGCCTGTTCAGCTCCGTGCGGTCGACGCGGCTCACGCGGACTTCGTCCTCGGAGACCTCACGCAAGAGGGACCGGGCCTGCCGGACGCGCTCCTGTTCCTCGTCGCTCAGGTCGTCGAAGCTTCGCAGAAACCGCTGCCCGATCTTCATGAGCTCGGCCTCTCGGACCTTCGCCTGGAGCCATGGGAACTGGCGATAGAGGGAGGTGTCCGAGACGCGGAGGCTCAGATAGTAGGACCCCGGGATGTCGTCGAGTTCCTCGATCAATTGAAGGGCGAGGGTCGTCTTGCCCGTCCCGGCGGAGCCCTTGACGATGAGGGAATGACCTCCCGTCCCCCGAAAGAAGGCAAGCAAGTCCTCTGGTATCCCTCGAAAGTCCATCGAGCCAGCTCGCCGCGGGGATGGCTTCCTCATTTCCTATACCTTTGTGCCCCATTATCCCTCCAGAGAACAGGGGTCCTTCCGCGAACGGACTCCCCCGGGAATCTATTAACGAACCGCGGCTTTGAGACGACCGTGAAGAACCAGGAGGTGGCCCGCATCTTCTTCGGGATGGCGGACTACCTCGAACTCCAGGGAGTGGAGTTCAAGCCCAGTGCCTACCGCCGCGCCGCCCGGAACATCGAGGGGATGAGCCAGGATGTGGAGGACCTCTGGGGGGAGGACCGCGTCGGCGAGATTCCCGGCATCGGGAAGAACCTGGCCGCGAAGATTGCCGAGTTCCTGGAGACGGGCCGGGTCCAGGCGCACGAGAAGCTGAAGGCCGAAATCCCCGAGGGGCTCCTCGAGATCATGCGGATCCAGGGGGTAGGTCCCAAGACGACGAAACTGCTCTACGATCGTCTGGACATCTCGACGGTAGCGGAGTTGAAGGCAGCCGCCGAGTCAGGTCGGCTCTCCCGCGTCAAGGGTCTCGGGCCCAAGAAGGCGGAGAACATCCTCCGGGGAATCGAGCTAAGAGAGGCCTACGTGCAACGGATGATCCTGGGACGGGCGCTCCCGATCGCCGAAGGGATGATCGTCTACCTGAAGGCCCGGGCCCCCATCGACCAGATCGCCATCGGGGGGAGTCTGCGAAGGATGCGCGAGACCATCGGTGACATCGACATCCTGGCCACCTCGGAGGCGCCCGCCGAGGTCATGTTGGCGTTCGTCGGGATGCCCGACGTGCAGGAGGTCCTCCTGCAGGGGAACACGAAGTCCTCGGTGATCCTGGGCGACGGCATGCAGGCCGACCTGCGGGTTCTGGACGCGGAGAGTTACGGGGCCGGCCTCCTGTACTTTACCGGCTCGAAAGACCACAACATTCGGCTCCGCAACCTCGCGATCTCGCTTGGGATGCGGCTTAACGAATACGGGGTCTCTCGCGGCGATAAGCAGGTGGCGGGGGCTACGGAGGAGGAGGTCTATCGGGCGCTGGATCTGCCATATATCGAGCCGGAACTTCGCCAGGGACAGGGCGAGATCGAGGCCGCCCAACGCGGTGAGCTTCCCCATCTCATCACGCTTGAGAATCTGAGAGGGGACCTCCATGTCCACACAACCTGGAGCGACGGCCACGATACCCTCGAGGCCATGGTCCGGGCGGCCCAGGCGACGGGGTACGAGTACGTGGGCATCAGCGACCACTCCCAATCGCTCCACATCGCCGGCGGGTTGAAGGAGGAGGAGGTTGCCGAGGAAGATGCCAGGATCCAGGACCTTCAGGAGAAGATGCCCGAGGTCCGCATCCTCCACGGGGCGGAGGTAGACATCCTCGAGGGAGGGCGACTGGACTACCCGGATGAGGTCCTCAAGGGCCTTGACTTTGCCATCGGATCCATCCACTCCCGATTCACCCAACCAGAAGGGGAGATGACAGCCCGAGTCATCGCGGCCATGGAGAACGAGTTCCTGACCATCCTCGCCCATCCCACCGCCCGGCACATCAACGAGCGAGAGCCCATCGCCCTGGACCTCCCCCGGGTCTTCGAGGTGGCCGCGGAAACGGGGACCGCGTTGGAGCTCAACGCAGGGATTTCTCGCCTCGACCTCAACGGCGCCCATGCGCGCGCGGCCAAGGAGGCAGGCGCCCCTCTCATCATCAATACAGACGCCCACGCCACGGTCGGGCTCAATCAGATGAAGTTTGGCGTGGGACAGGCCCGAAGGGGATGGCTCGAGGCGGAAGATGTGGTCAATACGCGGCCGCTCGCGGAATTTCAGGCGTGGTTAGACCGCTGAGCGTTCCCTACGCGCCTCGCATCCCACGGAGATGACGAAAGGCGCGGCGAACGACCCGCTTGTCGTTCTCGTAGTGCAGGAGGCGCAGCGCCTCCTTCTCGCTGCACCACCGGTACCCATCGAAAAACGGCTCAAGCTTGACGCTTCCGCCCACTACCTCGGCCAGGTAGTACTTCACGGTCTTGTCATAATTCACGCTCTCCGCGGGCCAATAGTACTGGTAGCGAATGTCCAGGACGTGGCCCACGAGGGTGCAGTAGAGGCCCGTCTCCTCCCGGATCTCCCGGCGAGCCGCGTCCTCAGGCCCTTCGCCCTCTTCCACGCCTCCCTTGGGGAGGCACCAGCGCCGCTCGTTTCCTTTCCGGAGCAGGAGGACCTCGCCGCCCGGACGAAAGACCACGCCCCCCGCGGAGGAGGCCTCCACCAACGGGGTTTCCTTGTCGGTGCGAGGGCGTCCCGCGCGGACCATACACTTCGGGAAGACTACGCGTCCGCCCGGATTTAAGCCTTTGACCGGCCGATCGGCGGCTGGAGCGTGTCAGCGGAACTCGTCCATGATCCGCTCGTATTCCCAGGCCTTCGGGTCCAGGTTCTCCCAGACGGGCGCCTTCGTGAGGTCCCTCAGGACCCGCTTCTCGTAGGGTTCTGGGGGGCTATCATCCTGATACAAGATCCCGACGGGAATCTTCTCGGAGTTCAGGACGAGCTCCAGGGCACGTGTGCGATCGGTGGGCTCGTAGTCCTCCTCCTCGAGCTTTCGGATGTTCTGTCGGAACCACGCGTAGGTGTTGACCTTGTTGAAAGTCACACACGGGCTCAGGTCGTCCACGAAGGAAAAGCCGGGGTGCTGGATGGCGGCCTCGAAGATGGCGATGCTTCCCTTCATGTCGGCCGAAAACGACCGGGCCACGAACGAGGCGCCGGCGGCCAAGGCCAGGGCGACCCCGTCGATGGGGTCTTCCTCCGATCCGTCGGGGGACGTACCGGACTCGAATCCGCGGGCGGCGGTCGGGGAAAACTGGCCCTTCGTCAGGGCGTAGACCTGGTTGTTCATCACGATCATGGTGATGTTCACGTTTCGTCGAATGGCATGGATGAAGTGTCCCATCCCGATGGCGTAGCCGTCGCCATCCCCTGTCGCGACGATCACGTTGAGTTCGGGGTTCGCGATCTTGATGGCGCTGGCCACCGGCAAGGGACGGCCGTGAATCGTGTGGAAGGTGTAGGACTTGAAGTAGTCCGAGATCTTGCTCGAGCACCCGATGCCGGTCACGAGGACGATCTGCTCGGGGCTCAGCTCCAGGTTGACCATGGCCCGCTTCAGGGCGCCGTTCACACCAAAGTCCCCGCACCCCGGACACCAGGTCTCCTCGTGCGCGTTGAATTCCTTGATGGTGAGGTCGTAGGCCTGGGCCATCTAGGCCACCTCCTTCGCCGCCGCCACGATCTCCCCCGGGGTCATCAAGAGGCCATCGTATCGGGTCACGGAGGTCGTCGGCAAGACCTTCCCCAGGAGAGTGGGCAGCAACGCGGCCAATTGGCCGGAGTAGTTGTGCTCCACCACGAGGATTTCCCTTGCGTCCGCGAGGAGGTCTCCCACCTCCTCCGCCGGGAACGGCCAGAGAGTGCGGAGCTGAACGTACTTCGTCGCGATGCCGTCCTCCTTCAGGCGCTCCATCGCCTCCCAGATGGCCCCCGTCGGATACCCGTAGCTCAGGAAGACGAGGTCCGCAGACGGGTCCCCGTGGAGGACTGGCCCGGGCAACTCGGTCCTGGCGGTCTCCAACTTGTGCATCCGCTTTGCCATCATGGCCTTCCGGAGTTCGGGGTCCTCCGTCGTGTAGCCCATCTCATCGTGCTCGTTGCTGCTGGCCTCGTACAACCCGCCGGGGATGGAGGGAATCGAGCGCGGGGAAACCCCATCCTCGACGAGGGCGTAGCGCTGGAAGATGCCGCCATTCGCGGACTGCATGGCCTCGATGGGCTTGGTGAGGAGCTTCCCGCGGTCGACCTCGATCTGGGAAAGGTCAAACGGCGGGATCGTCTGCTTGTTCTGGCAGAGGGCCAGGTCAGTGAGCACGATCACGGGAAGTTGGAATCGCTCGGCCAGGTTGAGGGCCTTCGCGGTCAGATAGAATCCGTCCTCGATCGTCCCCGGGGCGAGCACGATTCGAGGGAAGTCGCCATGGGAGGCGAAGAGGACGTGTTTGAGGTCCGCCTGCTCCACCTTGGTCGGGAGGCCCGTGCCGGGCCCGCCCCGCTGCCCGTGGATGACGACGAGGGGGAGCTCCGCCATTCCCGACATGCTGATCGCCTCCGCCATGAGGTCGGCGCCGGGGCCGGAGGTCCCCGTCATCGATCGGAGCCCGGCGTACGAGGCACCCAAACACATGGTGACGGCCGAGATCTCGTCTTCAGCCTGGACGACCACGCCGTTGTAATCCGGCATGTGGGCCGCGAGCCACTCGAGGATCTCCGTGGCCGGCGTGATGGGATAGCCCGCGTAGAACCGAAGGCCTGCCGCGAGGGCCCCGTAAGCGATGGCATGGTCCCCAAGAATGAGGAGACTGTCCTGCTTCTCGCGGCGCTCAAGGACGTAGGGGTCCGTCTTCTTGAAGTGCTCATCGGCGTATTGTGCGCCCAGGTCCAGGGCCTGGAAGTTCTTTCGGACGATCTCCTCTCCTTTCCGGGAGAACTCCTTCTTGATGGCCTCTTTGATGATAGCCACGTCAACGGAGAGGAGGTGGGCCAACACGCCGAGGGATACGACGTTTTTGAAAATCTCCGCGCGCGCGCCTCCCAGATTGTCCACCGCGATGCTCTTCAATGGGACCTGGTAGACGTGGACGTCCTCCCTCTCGAAATCGGGGGGGCCTTCCCCGCTGGAATTGTCGTGGATCAAAACCCCGTCCGGAGGCAACTCGTTCCCGTGCAAGCGGACGGCCTCTTCGTCGATCGCGAGGAGGATATCGGGGTGGTCCTTCCGAGCCATGATGGACCGGTCTTTCGTCCGAATCGTGTAATTGGTGGGCAGGCCTCGAATGTTGGAGGGGAAGTCCCGGATGGTGAAGACTTCCAACCCCATGTTCCGAAACACCTTGGCCAGGATCTCCCCGGTCACAAGGCTGCCGTCGCCGGCCCTACCGCCAATCATCACGGCCAGATCGTTCGTAATCAAGGGAAAACCTCCCTCTGGGCGGACTACGTCTTAAGGCCGTTATAAGGGTAATGGGCTCAGCCCAGAGGGGGAGATTGAAAACCCGGCGGAGTCCGATTGCTCTCTCGGATGGGGGGGGCTAATCGCCGCCGCTGTGGATGTCTTGACAGACGCAATCCTCGAGCGGAAACTTGCACACGATACAAGCTTCCTCCTCCAGGCGGATCTGTTTCGGGGCTTTCACGATCACAAGAGGCGGCCCCGAAATCTTAAGCGTTTCATATATACAGCCGAAGACGCCCTACATCCGTCCCCGAACAAGACGGCTTGCTGGACGAACTGAGTCGAGGGCGCCGAGTGGGGGCCTCAATCGGCGCGGATGCTCCGCGCCTGTTTCGTGATCGTGATATCCAGAACGCCGTTGTTGAAGGTCCAGGTCAGGCTCGACGTCTCGACGGGCTCCGGCATCTCGAGTATTTTCCAGTAGCGACGGTACCCCTGTGCCTCGACCGTGAGGGCCCGTTCCGATGCCCGGAGGCTAATTTTCTCCGGGGTCGTCCCCGGGAGCTCCACCGTAATGAAGATGTCCTCTTCCCCGGCAATCACGTCATAGACCGGTTCCCGCTCGCTGGGATCCTTGCCTTCCACCACTCGGCTCATCGATTCACCCTCTCGTCGTTGCTCGGCGTCCCGGGGCCGCCTCTTCTTGCCGGCACCGCGGCCTACGGGCGTTCCAGACCAGTAAGGGCGGCCCCTGAAAAAGTCCTTGAGCATCCTGTCGATGCGCTTCCGCATCTCCTCGAAGTCCTTCTCGAAGCTCACGCGCGCCCCTCACTCCCGTCGGCTGCGGCCCTGGAACGTCCCCTGTCCACTGCCGGGTTGCCCAGTCTGGTTATTATCTGACCCCAGGTTATTAAGGTTTTTGAAGGGGAAGCCCCCGGGACGGCGACCTAGGCCACGGACATATCTTCGGCCTCAGGGAAAGGGCCGCGCTCGGCGCCGCACGTCTCGCACTTGAGGTTGTACCAACCGGGCTTCTCGGTCGTTCTCACCATGGCCTCCTCGCCGCACTCGGGACAGGTGTACGCCGTGGCTTGCGTCCTCCCTCGGCCCCTACCCGTACATCCTCGACCGCTCCGTCAGGCCCTCAACGCTCTCCCTGTGCTGTTCCATGTTCTTCTTCAGGCGGCTCTCGATGATCTCCGCCCTCTCGTAGAGGGGCTCGGCATCGATGTCGATGTGCGGCACGATGGGGTCGATAATCTCCAGGAGCTTTGCGGAGGCCCGGGCATCGGGGAATTCTCGGGAGGTCTCGGCGAGGAGGACGGTCACGTTCAATCCCCGGTCCTCGGCCAAGTAGCTCAAGGGACCGGCGATCCCGCTGATGACGCCCTCCCCCAGGGGCGTCACTCCGATCTCCTTCAGCCTGCCGAGGGTTTCGGCATTGTTGCCGGCTCCGTAGACGACGGTGTCGGTGGTGCCTTTCGGGCGCACAAATCCTTCCAGCACGACCATTTCCCGCACTTTCTTCTCCAAACACCAAGAAATGAGGGCGTCGGCCAGCTCATAAAGCACCTCGCCGGAGGGCGTCACCTCCGCCTGGAGAACGGCCAGCTGATTGCACATTCCGTCCAGTCCGCAGACCATGGGAGCCGCGTGAATGCGGACGGGGCTCATGGTCTGGCCCTCCACCAAGACCGCCATGGGCGGAAAGTCATCGGATCGAAGGGACGCGATGCGCTTCAAGTTGAACTGGGAGACGAGAAAGTCCGTGGCGATGCGGCCCACGAGTCCCACTCCAGGAAACCCGACCACGCAGAGGGCGGCGGAGAGATCCATCTCCTCGTGGTCCACGACACGAATCTGGGAGGCCATGACTCACTCATTCATCGGGCGAGCCCTAGATAAACCTAGCTGGGTGGCTCGTCCTCAACCTCGGCAGCGGGGGACGCCACTTTCCCCTTCGTCAAGGCCTCAAGCTGTCTGAGTCGATCGAGGAGCATGCGCTCTCGGGGAATCCCCACGTACTCGATGCGGCCGTCGACAATGAGGCCGGGGGCATGAGAAATCGGGAACTGGGACGCGTAATCCGGATCCTTCCGGGGGTCCACTTCGCGATACTCCATCTCGGGCATCCGTTCCCGTACCCGGGCGAGCACGGCTTGAGCCCGAGCGTGTTGCTGGCCCGTGGGCGACTTCAGGTAGACCAGCTCCATGCAGCGCTGAACGGGCCGCCGCCCTAGAACCTTTCGTGGTCCTCCGGTCGGCCGCCCCCCCAGAACCGAAAGCCTTTGGTTCCCCTTCGGTTGGGGGAGTCCATGCTCGTCATCGTGGCTTCCCTCCCGGACGCGGCGAGTGCCAACATCCGGCGTCAGCTCCTCGACCGGGCCTCCTGGGAGGAACACGACACCTTCGATGGACATCCCGTCTATCGCCGCGAGGATCGCCTTCTGCTCACCATTCGGGATCTCCACCTGGACCGGGATGGACTCGACGAAGAGATTCGGACCAGCCTGGGCTTGGATCCCGAGGTCCTCGTATTTGCCTCGCGTCACTCCAGCCGACAAGGCATCCCCAGCTTCACCGTCCACCCGCTGGGGAACTTCGGCACCGCCGACTTCGGCGGCCATCCCCGCCGGCTCGTACCCACGAGCCCCCGTTGGATGACCCAGGCCTTGCGTCTCCTCAAGGCAAAGGCGAGCGGAACCCCCTACGCAGTGACCTTTGAGGCCACCCACCACGGCCCTTACCTGGAGACGCCCGCCTTCTTTGTGGAGCTGGGCGGCTCCCCCGCCCAGTGGGAGGAGGAAGGGCCGGCGACAGTCGTTGCGGATACCTTGTTGGCGATGCAGGCCCGCGACGACGCCGTGCTCCTCGGTGTCGGTGGCGGCCACTACGTCCCCCGCCTGACCGACGTCGCCCTGGGACGGCGCGTCTCCTTCGGTCACCTGATCCCGTCCTACGCCGTCGAGACCCTCAGCGACACCGTCTTTCGGGAGGCCGTGGCGAAGACCCCTGGAGTCCGTCTCGCCTACGTGCACCGCAAGGCCCTGAAGGCTCCGGATCGGAGGCGGATGCTCGACCTGGTGGAGGAGGCCGGGCTGCGCGTCGTCCGCGAGCGCGATCTGGAACCCCTCGAAGACCCGGTGCGAGGGAAAGACCTTTAACGCCGCCTCCGGATAGCTTCACGGGAGGAGAGGTTCGTGCTCAAAGAGTGTCGCTCCCATGGATTCTTTCGTGGCGAGGTCTGCCCGAACTGCGGCGACCAGGGCAAGTTTCTGCTGAACGAAGAGGAGTTGAATCACCTGGGCCGCACCATGGCGGGGATCCTGCGCCACTTTCCCCAGCGGTACGGGCTGGAGATGACGCACAACGGGTGGGTGGACCTGCAGGACCTGGTGACCGCCCTCCGCATCCGCCACAGGAAGTTCCGTTTCCTGAAGAGCCATCACCTCATCGCCGTCGTCCAGACGGACCCGAAAGGGCGCTACCAGTTCGATGAAGGGCGCGTCCGGGCCACCTACGCCCACTCCCTGGACCTGGAGATGGACCTGCCGACCGACAACATCCCGGAGGTCCTCTACTACCCGACGACGGAGGAGGAGGCGGGGATTCTCCTGGAGATCGGCCTCAAGCCGTCGGACCGCCGGTGGGTGCACCTGAGCGACACCTTGGAGAGCGCGATGGAGGCGGGGAGGGTCCGCTCGGACAGCCCCGTCATCCTGGAGGTGGACGTCGAGAAGGCTCAGGATGCAGGGGTCGAAATCCAGAAGGCCGGGAAGTTCATCTACATCACGACGGAAGTCCCGCCCGAGTTCCTGGAGAAATGGGAGTAGCCGTCAGGTGATGATGCGGGGCAGCTGCCCCGAATCGAGGGCCCGACGAATCTCCAACGCCACCCGCCGCCCCGTGCTCATCCGCGACCGCCAGAGGACGTTCCCGTAGGGATGGCCCACGGCCATGTGCACGTTCGTTCCCCCGCCGATGCGCGGGGAGACGTCGTAGATGAAGAAGTCCAGATCCTTGTCCACGCAGGTCTGCAGGGTGAAGGGGCCGATGATGCCCGGCGGGAAGTAGCGCTGCGTCGCCTCGACGTAGCGCTCGGCCAAGGGGAAGACCTTGCGCAGGAGAGACTCCCGGAGGGTGGCGGAGTTGTGTCCAGTCACCATGTACTCGGGGTCCCGTTCGTCGCCCCGGAGGGTAAGCTGCTGCTCCGCGGGAAGCCGGACGTGACCGTCGAGGGACGTTTCGAACCGCCAGTCGATGCCCAGGAGCTCCAGGGGCTCCCCCGTCCCCTCCAGGGGCGAGTAGAAGAAGTCGAAATTGAAGACGGGCCCCAGGATGTACTTCTCGATGCGTGCGGCCGCCAGGTCCTCGGCGGTGATGACTCCGCCCTGCAAGAGGCGGCGGGCCTTCTCGTCGTACTCTTCCCGACTCGTGGCCGTGAAGAAACCGCGCTCCAGGCGCTTCACCTTGTGGGGAAGCTTCACGATGGCGAGGGACTCGATCTCGTCGGGGCTCGTGTAGTGTTGCGGGTACGGGAGCCCCGCCTTCTCCAGGATCCAGTAGTATCCCTTCTCCTCCGTCCGCTCCTCCGAGCGCATGAGATTGCGACTCCCCACCAGGGGCAGGGCAAACGCATCCTCGACCTCCTCCAGTCCCACGTAGGAGACGAAGGAGCGGTTGGGGACGAAGAGGACGCGCTTGGTGCGTAGCTTGTCCTGGACCTCCGGGGAGATCGCCTCCCGGAACTTCGGTAGCACGAGGGCCTCATCCACCACCCCTCGAAGGACTCGTCCCTTCGCGTCGCGTTCCGCCTTGAAGTAGCGGGTGTACGGCTCCTCCCGGCCTTCCTCGCACAGGGCCAGGGTCCGAAAGCCCTCGTCCACTGCTCCGTCGCACACGTCGAGTGCGGAGTGGGAAGCCAGCACGCCGACGATCAGCCCCTCGGAGCCGTAGCCCTTCAGGACTTCCCACACCTCTTCCCTCGCGATCATCTCCTCGTCGTTGCAACCTCCGGCCGCTACATAAACCTCCCCGGCTGCAGGAAAGCTATTCTATCGATGCGCGATGGCCACGCACGGATGAGGAGCAAGTGGTGGGGGTGGGGGAATCCGGACACACGCTATCCGGAGCCATTGCTCCCGCGCACCCTCGCGTACCTAGAGAGTCTCGGCATCCGCTTCACGGAGCCCAGCGACGAGCCGCAGCCCCCCGCCTTGCCTCCGACCGCCTTGACCGAAACGGACCGGGAGGCACTTGCGGCCGTCTGCGAGATCGGCACCGGTGAAGAGGAGAGGCTGGCCCATTCCTTGGGAAAGAGCTACTTGGATCTTCTCTCCGCGTGGAAGGGAGAACTGGAGCGGGTTACCGACGCCGTGGCGTACCCCCGCGCGGCGCGTGAAGTGGCGACACTCCTTCGCGCGGCGGCGGCCCAAGGGGTGGCGATCGTCCCCTTCGGCGGGGGCACCTCCGTCCTGGGGGGGGTTTCCCCCGTCCGAGGGGTCCACCACGCCGCGCTGACGGTGGACCTTCGTCGTCTGAATCGCGTCCTCGAGGTCGACGAGGAATCCGGCCTCATCCGGGTCGAGAGCGGCATCACGGGCCCGGACTTGGAAGCGGCCCTCGCGGACCACGGCCTCACCCTGGGCCATTACCCTCAGTCCTTCCACTTTTCCACCCTGGGAGGTTGGATCGCCACCCGCTCGGCAGGCCACGCTTCGGGCACCTACGGTCGGATGGAGAACCTGGTCCAGGCCCTCACGGTCGTCACGCCCGCGGGCGAGATGAAGACCACGGAGGCCCCGGCCCGCTCCACGGGCCCCGAGCTGAAGCATCTTCTTCTGGGTTCAGAGGGACGCCTGGGCATCGTCGTGGAGGCCGTGATTCGGGCCCATCCTGCGCCCGAGGTGATCGCGGGGCGAGGGTTCCTCCTTCCGTCTTTCCCGCAGGCACTCGACCGCTGTCGCGGAATGATCCGGGGCGGCATCCGACCGGCCACCGTGCGCGTGTCCAACGCGGAGGAGACGCGGGCCCTCATGGCCTCCCGGGGGCTCAAGAGCCAGGAAGCAGGGTCCTTCGTCCTTCTGGAGTTCAGAGGCTCAGCCGAGCGGGTCCCTGAAGAGATGGACCGGGCCATCGCCCATTGGACCGAAGGCCGGGTGTGGGATCTGGGCGGGGAGGCCGCTTCAGGGTGGGAAGAGGAGTACTACCGGGCCCCCTACCTTCGGGACGAGTTGCTCGCCCGGGGTCTCTTCGTGGAGACGCTGGAGACCGCCACGAGTTGGAGCAACCTGGAGACCCTCTACGAAGGGGTGAAGGAGGCCCTTGGGGAGGCGTTCCGGGCAGGGGGCACGCCGGGGGTCGTCCTGTGCCACCTCTCTCACGCCTACCGCGACGGGGCGTCCCTGTACTTCACCCTCCTCACCACCCGGATTCCCGGAGAGGAACGGACGCAATGGGAGGCCGTGAAGACGGCGGCCACGGAGACGCTACTGGATCTGGGCGGTACGCTCAGCCATCATCATGGAATCGGGATGGACCACCGCCGTTGGATGGAAAGGGAGCACGGTCCTGTCGGGATTCGGGCCCTGCGTGCGCTGAAGGGAGCCCTCGATCCCAAGGGGATCATGAATCCCGGAAAGGCGTGGGAGGACGCAACCTGATGCTCAGCACGTTCGACGGACGCGGCCGCCAAGCCATCCTGGATGACCTCCCAGACCGGTACGACCTCATCGTGATCGGTGCCGGCATCAACGGATGTGGCATCGCCCTCGAAGCCGCCGGTCGCGGCTACCGCGTGCTTCTCCTGGAGCAGGGGGATATCGGAAGCGGGACAAGCAGCCGATCCTCCCGTCTCATCCACGGAGGCCTCCGATACCTCCGGGATGGGAAGGTCCGACTCGTTCGTGAGGCGAGCCGGGAACGGGACTGGCTTCTCTCCCAGTTCCCCCACCTGGTGAAGCCGATTCGCTTTCTGATCCCCTTCTATCGGGGGGAGGGACGCCACTGGATCACTCGCATTGGCCTGTGGTTCTACGACTACCTTTCCGGGAACACAAACGTGGCGAAGCACCGAACGGTGACCGCGCCAAAGGTCGTCGCCGCCGAGCCCCGCATCCGGCGGGAGGAGCTCATGGGCGGGGCCTTCTACTATGACGCTTGGACGGACGACTTCCGCCTTGTCCTTCTGAATGCCAAGAGCGCCCAAGCGGCGGGAGCCCACGTCCTCGCGTACGCCCGAGTGGAGGAAATCATCATGGACGCGGGGAGGGCGAAGGGCGTTGCCTTTCGGGACATGCTGGAAGACCGTCCGTACGAAGTCCGATCGGACGTCGTGGTCAACGCCACCGGCCCTTGGAGTGACAGCATCCGGCAAATGCTGGGTCGATCCCCACGCCTGCGGCCCACCAAGGGGGTCCAC
>JAJISK010000013.1 GCA_022848785.1 Thermoplasmatota archaeon | reverse complement strand
CCGGACAACCCCGTTGGCGGCTGGTACGGGCTGAAGAAGGGCCTCCGGGGGCGGTTCGCCAACTACGTGCCCCCCCTGATGGAAGCCTTGGGACTCGCAGAACTCGAGCACAACTTCCGGAACAACCGCATGCGGGCCCTGTGAAGGCGGCTCGGGAAGCCGGGAGAAGCACGGACCGTACGCTCCCTCCTTAGCAAAAGGATTCTTAGGGCAGCTAGCCCTTGAAGAGCAAGGCTGGGACTCATGGCGGGGGACGACCGGGAAGCCCTGAATGACGGGCGGTACGCCCTCATCGACAGACTCGGCGAGGGGGGCAGAGGCGTCGTCTACAAGGCCCTCGATACTGTCCTCGATCGGGTTGTTGGGGTCAAGGTGCTGAGAGCCGAGGGACTCGACGACGAGGTCTACGCTCGTTTCCAGCGTGAGGCCCAGGCGGCCGCGCGGTTGACCCACCCGAACGTCGTGGCCACCTACGACATGGGCCAGGAGGATGGGCGGTACTTCCTGGTGATGGAGTTCGTGGACGGGTCGACCCTCCGGGACCTGCTGGAGAGCCAGCCCGAAGGCCAGCTCGACCTGAAGACCCTGCTGCGCCATGGGCAGGCCGTCTGCAGCGCCTTAGGGTACGCCCACGCCCACGGCGTCCTTCACCGAGACCTCAAGCCCGAAAACGTCATGGTCACGAGGGACGGGACGGCGAAGCTCATGGACTTCGGCCTGGCCCTGGCCCTGGACAAGCCTCGGCTGACGTCCATCGGGACCATGGTGGGTACCCCGGCCTACATGTCGCCGGAGAACGCGCTGGGGAAGACCTCCGACGCCCGCTCGGACCTCTACTCCCTAGGCGTGGTCCTGTATGAGATGGCCACCGGCCAACCGCCCTTCTCACAGGAGGATAGTCTGAAGGTCATCTACAGCCAGATCCACGACGAAGCCGTCCTGCCTGCCCGCCTCAATGCAGATGTCACCTCGGGCCTGGAGGAGGTCATCATGCGCCTCCTGGCAAAGGACCCGGTGCGGCGGTACCAGTCCGCCCACGACGTCGCCCGCGCCCTCCGTGAAATCGAGGAGAGCCTGGAGAACACGCCGCGGGTCGCTTCCGCTCCCACGGAGGGTGCGCCAACCCCGCCGAAGGCCTTGACCCCCGAGCCACGGAAGGCCCTCCCCCTCGTCGGCCGGGAGGGCGAGCTGGACGCCCTGCGCGCGTCGGTGGATGCGGCGCTGCGTGGGGAGGGAGGGGTGATCTTCCTCGCCGGAGAGGCGGGCATCGGGAAAACACGTCTGGGAGAGGAGGCAGCGGCGTACGCGGCCCTCCGCGGGGCCCGGCTGTTACGCGGGCACTGTTACCAGGGACAGGGCACCGCCCCCTATGAGCCCTGGATCGAGATGCTCCGCGCGTTCGTCCGGGAGGCCCCCCCGCAGCTCCTCTACAAGGCCTGCGGCACCTACGCGGCTGACCTCGCCAAGCTCGTTCCCGAACTGCTGGAGAAAGTGGGCCCCGCGCCGGCTGTCGCGCTCGGCCATCCGGATCAGGAGCGGCTTCGCCTCTTTGAGGCCGTGAAGCAGCTCTGCCTCCTCCTGTCCCAGGAGACGCCCCTGGTCCTCTTCCTTGACGACCTGAATTGGGCGGACCCGGCCTCGTTGGAGCTCATCCACTACGTCGCCCGCGGTGCCCGGGAGGCCTTCTTCCTGATTCTAGGAGCCTACCGGGACAATGAGGTGACGGAGGACCACCCGCTTTCCCAACTCCTCTTCGACCTGAACCGGGAGCGCCTCTCGAATCAGCTGTCCCTGCAGCGCCTGGTGCCCGTCGACGTGGGCCGGATGATCGAAGCTATTCTCGGAGAGCAGGGCAGCGACGCGTTCCGCGACCTCGTCTTCCAGAAGACAGGGGGCAACCCCTTCTTCGTGGAGGAGGTCATCCGTTCCCTCGTGGAGGAGAAGGTGGTTTTCCGTGCGGGGGACCGATGGGACCGGCGCCCCATCGCCGAGATCCGCATCCCCTCAAGCGTGCAGCAGGTGGTGCGCCAACGGCTGAGCCATCTCGATGCGCGCTGCAACCAGGTCCTCTCCCTTGCCGCCGTACAGGGACGAGAGTTCGACGACGAGATCCTCAAGCTCATCTGTGGGCTGTCAGAGGAGGAGCTGCTGACCGCGTTGGAGGATGCCCTGCGCGCCCGCCTCATCGAGGAGAAGGCCGGGGCGCGGGGTCGCCCCTCTCTCGCGTTCACTGACTCCCAGGTCCGGGACGTTCTCTACGATGGCCTGAGCCGCATCCGCCGAAGGCAGTATCACGCCAAGACGGCCCGCGCCATGGAGCAGCGCGCGAAGGGGAAGGAAGGGGAGCGGGTGACTCTGCTGGCCTACCACTACGTCCTCGCGGATGACGTGGAGAAAGCCCTGGACTATTCCCTTCGGGCCGGGGAGGCGGCGTCCCAGGTGTACGCCTACGAGGAGGCCGGTCGCCATCTTACGACGGTGTTGGAACTCTTGGAGGAGGCGGAACGCGAGCCCATCCTGCGGGCAGAGGTCTTGGATCATCTGGGGGACGCCACATACTACCAGGGGGATGCAGACGCCGCCATCGAGCACTGGCAGGAGGCGGCCGAGATCTACCAGGCCCAGGGGGAGCGCGTGCGACAGGGGGAGGCCCTTCGAAGGGTGGCCTACGCCCACTTCATGGAGAAGCACGACCAGAGGGAAGCCTCACGATGGTACGAGAGAGCACGGACGATCTTGGAGGCGGAGCCCCGCGGCATCGAGCTCGTCCGTCTCTACAACGACGTGGCCCGCTTGGAGTGGCGTCGAGGGGAGGACCCCATCGCCGCTGTGACCATGTGTCAGAGCGCCCTCGAGCTCGGGCAGCAGCTGGATGCCCATGAGGAGGTCTCTCACGCCTACCAGACGTTGGCCCTCCTCCTTCCTCCCGAAGACAAGACGCGGACGTTGGAGTACCTGGAGCGAGGAATGAAGATTGGCCGAGAGCATGAGAGGTACAATGCCGCCTCCCGGGCCTTCGTGAACCTCGGGGTGGGCCAGGCGTGCGTCCTAGGGGACGTGCAGCTTGCGATCGAGACCTTCGAGGAAGGCTTGGATTACGTCCAGGAGGTGGGCTACCTTGCCTATCGGGAGTGCATCCGAGCCGAGCTCGCCTATTCGGGCTACGTGCCCTCCGGGGCCTGGGACGCCGCGATGGACCTGGCTGAGAAGATCGAAAGCGTGCCTGTCAGGTGCAAGCTGCATGGCGTTGTCTATCCCCTCGTCACCGCCGGACTCGTGAACATGTATCGGGGGAAGTGGGGCGAGGGGGAGGAATGCCTTAAGGCCGCGGTGGAATCAGCCGCGAGCTTCGAGGAGGCCACGTTCGTGGCCCCTCAGGTCATGTTGGGTCGGCTCTACCTGGAGAAGGGGGACTATCCCGAGGCAGAGTCACAACTCCTGGCCGCCTACGAGGTGCTGCACCGAGCGGGGGAGCACATCGACTATCTGAGGCAGCTTGTGCTCCCGCTCTCGCTGCTGGCGGGGCTCGCCCTGCGGATCGAGGATCCCGAGCGGGCGGCAGGGTATGCAGAGGAGCTGTCAGACCTCGCAGAACAACTCGATGTGGACTGGGCGCGGGCCTATGCCGACCGGGTCGCTGGTCTCCTCGCCGAGGGAAGGGAAGACTGGGGCACCTCCGAGGAGATGCTCAGGAGGAGTGTGACCACCTGGACGCGCCTCGGGCTGCCTTACGAGCGGGCCCGGACCTTGTACGGACTCGGGACGATGTACCAACGGAAGGGGGTTCGGGAGAAGGCGGTCGCGGCTCTCGACGAAGCGCTGACGATCTTCAACGATCTCGGCGCGAAGACCGACGTGGGAAAGGTCCTAGCCAGGAAGGACCTGCTGACGGCTTGAGCGAGCTCCGAGATTCAGTCATCCCGCGGGCGGGTCGACTGCCAGGCCACCAATTGCCAGCCCAGCTGATTCCGGGTGTCGTCATCCGCACTCACGCGGACGGGGGAAACACGTCATCGTTGAGGGGTAGCGCTACCGTGCCGTTGCCGTGACCACGTGCGCCGTGTAGGGAAGGGCAAACCCATCGCCCCGCGCGTAGGCTTGGACGGATTCCTCGATCTGCGCCTGAATGGCCGCGAGGGCCTCCGGTGTCTGGAGTGCCAGGAGGGCCCCCGTTCGGACGCCGAAATCGCGTTCACACTCAAAGACGTACGAAGCCGTGGGGACCTGCCAATCCACGGTCACCGTCCGGAATCCCAGTGACACCCGATCGAACCCTCGCTCACCCAAGATCCGGCCTGATGTCTCGGGGTCCCCGTATCCGAAGTAATCCGGCCCCTGGGGAAGGGCGACATCCCTGTCGGCATGGGCTTCAATGGCCTCCTCCACGATGCGTGCGCCGGGGCTCTCCGCGGGCCGTGCCCACACCGTGAAGCCGTACCGACCGCCGGACCGCAACACGCGGTGCGCCTCGGAGAACGCCGCTTCCGGGTCCGGGAGATGGAGCACCCCGAAGTTCATCACGACGGCGTCGAAGGAACTGTCATCCATCTCCAGGGCCTGCGCATCGCCCTGGCGGAACTCGATCTCCGGGTTGCGCTCCCGTGCCAGTCGGACCATCTCGGCCGAGAAGTCGACCCCCATCGGGTCCGCACCCAGGCCCCGGGCCTCCCGGGCGGCATAGCCGGGCCCGCACGCGACGTCCAGGAGACGGGTCCCGGAGGTTACCCCGACGTCCTTCAGCAAGGGGGGAATGAAAGGTCGCGTGAGGCCGCTCCACGCATCCTCGTAATGGGGCGCGACTCGCTGCCAGCTCTCGCGTTCGAATCGCGCAAAGTCGTCGGATCCGGAAGTCATCGATCCCCCCCCTCTACTCAAACCTCGGCATGCCCGGAGACACGCTCTTGCATATGAGGATGGCGCCAAGCGTGGCAGTCCTTAGACAGGTTGATCAGGTTCGGCAGGGAATTCGAGCCGTCCATCCTCAAGAGACTCGCCCGAGGCCAGGGATCCAACCCTACTCCCCACTCAACGACATGCCGATCTGGGTCATCAGGCCCAGCGCATCGTAATAGCATCGGATCTCCGAGAGCCCCTCCTCGGCAATCCGGAACGTGTAGCAGGTCCGGATCCGGTAGCTCTTGGGCGAATCCTTCCGGGCGCCCGACTCCACGTTCTCGACGCAGACCCAGTCCGCCTGCCCGAAGAAGTGGACCCCCTCAATGCGCGACGTGGGAAAGAATCCGACGCTTTCCCGAAGCATTGTGAGCACCGCCTCCGGCCCACGAACGGGCCCCGGCATGGCGCGATCGTGGACGACAACGGAGTCGGCCAGGGTCCCCTCGGAGGCGTTCTCAATCCCTCGCGTTGTACGCCTCTTCGAAGTCGGTCGCTAGCCCGACATTCTCCTCGACGCTCGGGTTCCGCCTAGTCCTCGGAGGCCATCTCCGCTTCGGCCCGTCTCCGCATTTCCTCGGGAGGGACGTCCTCCACGTGGGTGGCGATCCACCACACGTTTCCAAACGCGTCCTTCACCCCAGCGTTCCGGTCCCCGTAGAACTGATCCTTGGGCTCCATCAAGGACACGGCCCCGGCCTTGAGGGCCCGATCGTAGGTCTCGTCGGTGTCGTTCACGTACACGTACAGGTGGGCCGGCTGCGTCTCCGTTTGCTCCGTGGGCTCGCCCATCATCACGATGGAGTCTCCGATGCGAACCTCGGCGTGGGAGACGCTCCCATCGGGGGCCTCCATCCGTTCCTTGACCTCCCCATCGAAGGTGTGCTGGAGGAATTCAATCAGCTCCCCCGCGCCCGGTACGACCAGGTAGGCGTTCACGTTGTGGTATCCTTCGGGTTTCGGTTGCACTCCCATGTCCCTCCGGACTTCACGGTACCACTTGCCAATTTCGGTGGGGAGACCGAAAGTGCCTTCCCATCGTTTCGCACAACTCTTTAGGGATTCGCGCGTCCGGGGACCATGGCGGCTTCCGTCCAACTGTACGCGATGCCCATCAGCCACTGGTCCGTCTCGGCGGATCGGATGTTGGCGTTCAAGGGCATCCCCTTCGAGAGCCTATACGTCGCCTACCACGACAAAGAGGAGTTGCTCGCCGCCACGGGCCAGGACTACGTCCCCACGCTCATGTGGGACGACCGAGCCGTGATGTGGTACGACATCCCGGATTTCTTGGAGGGGGAAGTCTCGGAACCCACCCTCTATCCGAACGGCTGGCGAGGGGTGGCGGTGGCCCTCGAGCGGTGGGGCCATGCCGTCGTGGAGGAGGCCGTTTGGCGGTACGTGGTCACGAAGATCCCACCCGTACTGCGGGACGACCACGAGCGTTGGGTGTTCGAGGAGATGCAGGTCAAGGCCCGAGGACCGTGGCACATCCTGGAGGCACGCCGCGACGAGTTCCGGGAGGGGATGATGGAGGAACTCGGACGTATCGAGACGATGCTCAAGGGAAAGGAGTGGATCCTCGGGGAACCCAGCCTCGCGGACTTCGGGTTGTATGGGAGCCTGTCTCCCCTCCTGACCGTTGGCGAAGAGGTGCCCTCGGAGCTCCCGAACCTGGTCTCTTGGGTCGATCACCTCCGTGGCATCGGAGCGTGACGTCTCGAGGGGGAGAGAATCGCCTTACTGGGCCACGGGCTCGAACAACGCGAAGGGCCCTTCAGCCTTTGCCCCGCCTCACCGACTCGGTCCGGCCCTAGGGCTTTAGGACATCCTCGATCTCCTGGGCGAGTGCGTCCAGCTCTGGCTCGGGCGGCTCTTCCGGAGGCTTTTTGGATGTCTCCCTTAGAGGCTTCTTCTGTGCCTCGCCCTCGGGTCGCGTGGGCGGTCCCCTGGGGCCGGCAGCCCGATCACCTCTTCTCCAGTAGAGGACCCCCGCGGTGATGCCTGCCAAGGCGAGGCCCGCAAGCAGGCCGTAGAGGGCGGTGTCGGAGGGCTGGAACCCGCCGCCGTCGGGTGCGGCCGCGAGGACCGTAATCGGGAGAGTGGTCGTGTCCTCGTTTCCGGAGGCATCCCGGACCGTGAGAGTGATGGTGTAATTCCCTGCTTCGTCGTAGGCGTGGCTGACCGTCGGGCCGTAGGCCATCCTGCCGTCCCCGAGGTCCCACGTGTAGTTGGCGACCCCGTAGTTATCCGACGACCCTCGGGCGTCCAAGCTGAAGCTCACATCCACGTCCACCTCGATCGGTCCGCTGATGACGGCCGAGGGAGGCTCCGTGTCCTCGCCCTCGACCACGAAGGGGCTCGAAGAGGTCGGTGCCTCGTCGCACCCCGCGTCCGGCCAGATCGCGTCGATCTCCGCGTCGCTCAGCACATTGGCGCGCTGCGAGCCCCCGGCATCCAGGTACCAGCTGTCGGCGATCTTGCGGGCGGAATCAAAGCCCGGGTACTGGCTCAGCGGACGCGGCACGCAGAACTCGACGATTCCGTTGTTGATCGTGGCCGATGAGCGGGTCACGATTCCATCGATCACCACCAGGGAATCGTTGAACCGCGCCTGGTTGTACCAGGAATCCAACGCGATCGCCGTCCGGCTCCCGGCGATCGAGAAATCATGGATCCGCACGAACTCGATCCCGGAGATCCCCACGTGCGTACGGTCCGCCAAGGGAAGATTCACGTTGGGGTCCTCGAGGCTGAGGCTGTACGTGGAGTAGAGGTTTCCATCGCCGCCGGTGTGGAGGTAGGCGCCGTGATTCCAGCCGGCATCGGTGTACACGACGACGGCGCCCTGGAAGGGATTCTGGAGATCGACCGCCGTGATGTTCCGGATAAAGACGTCTCCGGGGTAGCCCGCCACCGTGATCGCCGAACCGCCGTCGCCCCGAAGGTCTCGAATCGTCACGTCCTCGATGAGCAGGCGACCATGAGCCGAGGGTTGGACCTGGTTGACGCCGGACTCGAACTCGGCCAGCTGGTTCGGATCGCTGGTGTCAAAGGCTCGGTTGACGATCTGGATCGCCGTGCGGGTCGATCCGTGGTGCTCGATGCCCTGGAAGTAGGAATCACCCTGCGGGCTGTCGACGTAAATGGCGTGCTCCAGCACAGGATCGAAGGTGCAATTTCGGAAGTCGTAGCGACCGAGGGCCCGAATCCGAACGCCCCACTTGTAGCCGAATCCCTCGAAGGCCCCGCTTGCGAGACCCTCTTCCGACGTGGCGAAATGCACGTTGTAGAAGCGCAGGATCCCGAACCTCTCCCCCTTCCCTCCGCCCACGGCCATCGAATAGCGTGCCTCGATGGTGAGGTTCTCGAAGCGCGCATCCGCCACGCCGCCGTGGACCGTGCCGTTGTTCATGCGGTTCCGGAAGCCGAGCTCGCCGATCTTGGCATCGGGCGTCATGCCGACCACGCTGAAGCGCATGGGGACCGGGCCCCAGTGCGCCACATAACCCTTGAAGTCCGAGTCGCCCGCGCCGATCTGCATGCCGTCACCCTGAATCGCCCCGTAGATGCCGAGGACCGGATCGGATCCCGGTGTGGCGGCTCGGAGAGCCGTGACCAGAGGGTAGTTTCCTCCCGGAAGGACCTCGTCATCCTCCGGTCCGGGACCGTTGAGAACGATGACCTGGCTGGGGTGGACCTCGATGGTGACCGGGCCCAGCGGCTTGACCGGCGGCGGCTGGAAGCTTTCGTGCATCGGGTTGGGCACGAAGGTGCCGAGATAGGTGACGTTCCCCTGAACCCGGGAATACGCGGCCATCCTGAGCGAGGTGTTGACCGAGTCCATCGGGTAGGTGATCTCGAACATGCCGTTGGGATCGGCCTGGAACTCCCCCGCGAGCCTGGCGCCGTCCTCCACAGCCGCATCGGCGTCCCTCGGATCTTCGATGTGGTTGGGCAGGATGAGCAGTGGCAGGAAGGCGTTGGGCGTGACCGGTCCGATCTCGAGCGTGGCCATGTTGCCGGACCGGCTCAGGCGGACGAGGTCGTTTCCCGATCCCGCCTGTCCCACAGCCTCGGTAGGGGAGGGGGCACTCACCATCACGTCCCCCCCGGTGTCGGTGGGGATGCCTGCAGACACCCCGTCACTCGCCCAGGCCGGGGCCGTAACGAGTAAGAGACCTGAACCCAGCAGCAAGGCGGCGATCCAAATCACACGCGCTTTCGCTCTCGATGGAGTAGCCCCAGAGGGTGTCATGGAGGTCACGTCCCACCCTTCCTGAACAGAGTGCTGCGTAGCCTGGGGGTAAAGCGTATCAGCCTGATTATCGAGTCCGATTATCGAGCCTGATACTGGCGGAAAGGGAGGGGCCCTCAGGGCGAGGGAGCGGACTGCCGGGGGCCAGGACGCCCCAGAGGTCAAGAGATGGGCGTCCCGGATTACGCCTACGAGAAGCTCGTCTTCGTGGCTCGGGAGCACGAGAAGGCGCTGCGAATCGCGATCAAGAAAGGCGTCCAGATCGCCCTCGGGACGGACCTCTTCTCCTCAGGGGAGGGCACCGCCGTGCCTTGGGGCATGAACGCCCAGGAGCTGCTCCATCTCGTCGACGCGGGCATGACCCCCCTACAGGCCCTCCAGTCGGCCACGGCGAACGGGCCCCACACCCTGGGACCCCAGGCCCGCGATCGGGGCAACTCCGAGAGGGATACGAAGCCGACGTCCTGGCAGTCACGAGTGATCCCGTCGCGGACATCGCGGTCCTCACGAAGCCTGACAACATCACCCACGTCTGGAAGGCCGGTCAGCTTGTGAAGACCCCTTCCGCGTGAGCCGTGAGTTCTCCCCCGCGCGAAGCTTATTAAGAAAGGAATTCGGTGATTTTCCTGCTGCCGGGAGCCCCTCGGCGGCGGGGTTGGGCCACCATGGCAAAGAAGGGCGTGAATTCTTTCGGGGCGGAGACCACCTTCGACACGGGGACGGGGAAGGCACGACTCTACCGCCTCGCCCAACTCGAGGACGATGGCATCGTCGAGATGGCGCGGCTGCCCTACGCCGTCCGCGTCCTTCTCGAGTCCCTCCTGCGCAACGAGAACGGCTTCGATGTCACGGAAGAGGACATCCGGAACCTGGCCGCGTGGAGCCCCTCCAACCTCCGCCGGACGGAGGTGCCCTTCAAGCCCGCCCGCGTCATCCTCCAGGACTTCACGGGCGTCCCAAGCCTCGTCGACCTAGCCGCCATGCGCTCGGCCCTGGACCGGCTGGGGGCCGACCCCTCCCTTATCAACCCCCAGGTCCCCGTGGAGCTGGTCATCGACCACTCCGTCCAGGTCGACCGTTTCGGCGTCCATGAGGCCCTCCAGCTCAACTCCGAGTACGAGTTCCGGCGGAATCGGGAACGGTACGAATTTCTCCACTGGGGCCAGAACGCCTTCGAGGACCTCCGCGTGGTCCCTCCGGCGACGGGCATCGTGCACCAAGTCAATCTGGAATACCTGGCCCCGGTGGTGGCCCTCCGGGAGGAGGCCGGAGGACTCGTTGCCTTCCCGGACAGCCTCGTGGGAACCGACTCCCACACCCCTATGATCAATGGCCTGGGCGTGCTGGGTTGGGGCGTCGGCGGGATCGAGGCCGAGGCCGCCATGCTCGGTGAGCCCGTCTCCATCCTAACCCCGGAAGTCGTGGGCTTCGAGCTGAGCGGGGAGCTAGCGGAGGGGGCTACGGCCACCGACATGGTCCTCATGGTCACCGAGATGCTCCGGAAGAGGGGGGTAGTCGGGAAGTTCGTGGAATTCTACGGGGACGGAATCAGGACCATGAGCGTCCCCGACCGCGCCACCCTCAGCAACATGGCCCCGGAACAGGGGGCGACCATCAGCTACTTCCCCGTTGACGAGCGGACCCTCGAGTATTTGCGTTTCACGGGACGGAGCCCGGGCCAGGTGAAGCTCGTGGAACGGTATACGAAAGCCCAGGGACTCTTCCGCACGGACGAGGCACCCGACCCTGAGTTCACGGACACCCTCTCCCTCGACCTCGGCTCGGTGGAGCCCAGCCTGGCTGGGCCGAAGCGGCCCCACGACCGCGTGGGCCTCTCGCAGATGAAGGGCGCCTTTGCCCGTTCGTTGACGGCTCCCATCGCCGAGCAGGGGTTCGCGCTGGATTCCAACGCCCTGGGCCGTACGGCGGAGGTGGCTTACAACGGGGAGCGTTACGCGTTGGGTCACGGGGCCGTGGTCATCGCCGCCATCACGAGCTGCACCAATACCTCCAACCCGTCCGTCATGATCGCCGCGGGGCTGGTGGCCAAGAAGGCGGTAGAGGCGGGGCTGCGGGTCCCTCTCTATGTGAAGACGAGCCTAGCACCCGGTTCGGGGGTGGTCACGGCATACCTGAACGAGTCGGGCCTGACGGAGTACCTCGAGCAGCTCGGCTTCTACCTGGTGGGCTACGGATGCACGACCTGCATCGGGAACAGCGGACCTCTCCCCCCGGAGGTCGCAGAGGCGATCGTGTCGGGGGACCTCGTGGCCGCCGCCGTTCTCAGCGGAAACCGCAACTTCGAGGGTCGCATCCACAACCAGGTCCAGGCCAGCTACCTGGCCTCCCCGCCCTTGGTGGTTGCCTATGCCCTCGCGGGTTCAACGACGGTGGACTTGACCCGCGAGCCGTTGGGCAAGGGGAAGGGCGGACACCCGGTCTACCTCCGGGACATCTGGCCCACCCAGGCGGAAGTCCGAGAAGCGATGGATGCGGCCGTGACGGCCGACCAGTTCCGGAAACGTTACGCGTCCGTGTTCACCGGGAACGAGACGTGGAACGCGATCGGAGGCACCGAAGAGGCCATCTACCCTTGGGACCCGAAATCCACCTACATCAAGGAACCGCCCTTCTTTCAGGACCTCGCCCCCGAACCAGGGCCGATTCATGAGATTCACGGGGCCCGGGTCCTAGTCCTTCTGGGGGACTCGGTGACGACGGACCACATCTCTCCTGCTGGCGCCTTCCCGGCAGAGAGCCCCGCGGGGCGCTACCTCATTGACAAAGGGGTGGACCCGAAGGACTTCAACTCCTACGGATCCAGGCGAGGGAACGACCGGGTCATGACCCGAGGGACCTTCGCGAACGTCCGACTCAAGAACCTGCTCCTCCCCGGAACGGAGGGAGGGGTCACAATCCACCTCCCCTCCGGGCAGGAGATGAGCGTCTTCGAGGCGGCGAATCGGTATCGGGAGGAGGGCACCCCGCTCCTCGTTCTCGCCGGGAAGGAGTACGGTACCGGGAGCTCTCGGGATTGGGCGGCTAAGGGGAGCCTCCTCCTGGGGGTGAAGGCGGTCATCGCGGAGGGGTACGAGCGTATCCACCGAAGCAACCTCATCGGCATGGGCGTGTTGCCCCTCCAGTTCCGGGAGGGGGAGGGGGTCGAGGCCTTGGGTTTAACGGGGCATGAGCTGTTTGACGTCGAGGGGCTGAACGATAAGCTTCAGCCCGGCCAGGAGCTTACGGTCCGGGTCGTGGAGGAGGACCAGATCAAGTCCTTCAGGGTCAACGTCCGAATCGACTCGCCTGTGGAGGTTAACACCTACCGAAATGGGGGAATCTTGCAGACCGTCCTGCGGAATCTCCTTCGCGAATCGGGAAAATAGGTCGAGGAGCGCACTAGGGCATCTCGTGGCCACAGTGGTTACAGAACTTGGCATCCATGGGGATGGGGCGCCCGCAGTTGGGGCAGACCCGCCCGGCGGGCTGCGGCATGGCGGCCGGCGGCGGTGCGGCCATCACGGAGGGCGGGGCTCGCCCGGAGGTGATGTTGGCCAGCTTCGTGTACGCCAAGATCAGGAAGATCCCCCCGATAAGAAAGGCGAAGAAGAGTCCGAGGATCCCGAGAACCAGCGACGGGGCTTGGGCTTCCTGGTAGCGTCCGGCCTCGATGTGCTGAAGCGTCATCCAAGACCACACAGCCAGACCTATGGCGATGGCAACGAAGACGCCTGGGAAGATCACGGGGAAGAAAAAGAACCCCATGCCGGGCATCCCAGATACGACGGTGATCGTAAGGAAAGTGGTGAGAATGGCAATCCCAGAGACAGCCGCCGCGAGGATGTAGAAGACGACGCCCACCAGCGCGTAGGTCCGGGCGGACTGGGCTTCCGCCTGATGGTAGGCCGTCCATGACGCGGCTGTTTCT
>JAJISK010000012.1 GCA_022848785.1 Thermoplasmatota archaeon | reverse complement strand
GGGCGGACATCGAGGCGGGGGATGACCTGCCCCGCGTTCGGCTCCGGGAGGAGGGACGGCTGGCTGCGACGAGGCAGGGGGCCGACGAGCTTCTGCTCACACGTCTCGGGCAGGGGGATCTCCGGGAAGGCGAGGGGGACCCACGGGTCCTCGCGCAGCTGCGCCAACGCAAGGAGATCCTCAAGGAGCGGCGCCAGGTGCTGCGCACGCTGCATCTCACGAAGGAGGGCAAACGACTCCTCGCCCACGGGGTGGAGCCCGCGGAGGAGGTCGCGCAACTCACCCCCGAGCTCCTGCAGACCGAGGCGTGGCGGTCCAAGCGGTTCCGCAAGTACGACGTGAAGGCCTACGCCCCCGCCGCCTACGCCGGGAAGAAGCACCCCCTATCCTGGTACACGGAGAAGATTCGCCGGATCTTCCTCCAGATGGGTTTCACGGAGATCGAGGGGGACTACGTCGGGCCGGCCTTCTGGTCCTTCGACGCCCTCTTCCAGCCCCAGGACCACCCCGCCCGCGACATGCTAGACACCTTCTACCTCAAGGAGGACCTGGCCTTCGACCTCCCCGGCAAGGCCCTGCTTCGTCGCGTGGCGGAGACCCACGAGCACGGCGGGGCCACCGGTTCGACGGGATGGGGGTACCGGTGGTCGGTGAAGGAGGCACGGAGGCCCATCATGCGTCCCCACACCACGGCCAACACCATCCGCTACCTCACCGAGCATCCCGAGCCGCCGCAGAAGGCCTTCATCATCGGGAAAAACTTCCGACGGGAGGCCACGGACCCCACGCACCTGCCAGAGTTCCACCAGATCGAGGGCGTCGTCATGGAGGAGGGGGCCAGCCTGGCCATGCTCATGGGCATGATCGGGGAGTTCTATCGCAAGATGGGGTTGTCGGTCCGCTTCCGACCCGGGTACTTCCCGTACACAGAACCCAGCCTGGAGCCGGAGGTCCGTCTCCCCGACCAGTGGCTGGAGCTGGGAGGCTCCGGGATCTTCCGACCGGAGGTGACCACCCCTCTGGGAATCACGACCCCTGTCCTGGCGTGGGGGCTCGGCCTCGAGCGGCTGGTCATGGCCCTCGAAGGTCTGGGGGACATGCGGACCCTCATCTGGAACGACATGGAGTGGCTCAAGGCCTCCCGCTCTGTCGTTTAGGAGAAACACTAAAACGCTGCCGGGCCTTGGGCGCGATGTCATGCCTGACGCCTCCGCAGAGATCGCCGAGGGGGAGCGGTCCTTGAACCGGCTCGAGTACGACCAGGCCCTTCGCCAGTTCCGAGCCGCCGCAGAGAAGGACCCCGACAACGGCTACGCCCAGTTCTGTCAGGCCGAGGCGTCCCTTGGTGTCGACGGCCTGGAGACGGGAGACGTTGCGGGGCTGTATGAGCGGGCCATCGAGCTGGAACCGGACAACCCTCAATACCTCAACGCCTACGGCCTGTTCTGCATCGACGTCGGGCGGTTCAAGCAAGCGGAGGACGCCTTCAACCACGCCGCGGAGGTGGATGCGGAGAACGCGGCGTTGTACTACTCAGACTTCGCGGTCAACTACTACCGTCAGGCCCCGGTGGTCATGCAGCAATACCTCGATGCGACGACGGAGCGGATGATCGCCAAGAAGGCCGTGGACTACCTCCTCAAGGCCCTCGATATGACCGAGGACGAGATGCGCAGCCTCCTTTCGGACTAAATCCCCGCCGCTAGGCCCGTTTTCCCGCGACGCAATTGGAGCAGAGGCCCTCAGGGGAGAGGATGTGCCGCTCGCAGACCAGGCGCCCGCATAGCCCACAGCTGCCTACCGCGGCTTCGGAACAGATGTAGCAGAGGCCCCGCATCATCTGCCTGACAGGGGTCGCGAGAGGTATTAAGGTCTCTTGGCCGCCGACGAGGGGGTCCGAGGGGGCAACCCAGAATCCTCATAAGGCCCACCCTCCATGATCTCGCCGTGCCCGGCGGTGAGCTTGACTGCGTCTTCTGTCGCATCATCCAGGGGGAGGTGGAGGCCGCGCTCGTCTACGAAGACGACACCTACGTGGCCTTCATGGACATCCGACCCATCAATCCCGGCCACATCCTGGTCCTCCCCAAGGTCCATCGGGAGACGGTCTTCGACATGGCTCCCGAGGAGACAGGGGCCCTGTTCGCTCAAGCCGCCCGCCTCGCGGTGGCCGTGAAGGAGGCGCTGGGGGCCGATGGGATCAACATCGGACAGAACAACGGTCGTGCCGCGCAGCAAATCGTGCCCCACGTTCACGTCCACGTCATCCCTCGCTATGTCGATGACTCCCCTGCCGGCCGGTGGCCCTCCCGAAAGGCGGTCCCTCTCACGGACCTGGAAGGGCTAGCTCAGGAGATTCGCGCCTCCGTATAGGGCGCGCTACGTTCGCAGCTCGCCGAAGGTCGTGACCCGCTCGGCCACTGCGTTGTGCTTGTGAATGGACTCCTCGCTCTCGCTTCGCACCTCCACCTGGACGGCATCCGGGAAGTCCGGGTACTTTTTGAGCAGGCGGGCAAGGATCTCTCGGACGACGTCTTCGACAAACCGCGGTTCCCGGTGGGCCTGTTCCACAACCTCGGCCTCATCCCCCCGTTTCAGGATCTCGTAGCTGGGGGAGCTTAGGCTGTCCTCCACCATGTCGATCAGGTCGTCGGCTTCCACCTCGCCTCCCTCGGGGATCTCGAGGAGCAGGCGGCTGATCGTGCGCTGGTTGTGGGTGATGACGGGTGTCCCGTCCTCAGGCACCTTCCCCTCTTGGGACCGGCGAAACTTGATGGTCTCCATAGCACAGGGGCAGGCAGTCATCCCCATCACCTCCACCCCGATGGACTTCTGGAGGGTCAGGGGACTGCCTCGGGTGATGCGAGCGCGCGCCATGAGGCCGTACCGCTCCGTCGTCGCCGTGCCAAGAGGGGTCGTTCGCGGGAGAAAGTATTCAGCCTCGGAGGAGACCTCGCCGTAGGTGGCATACTCGTGTCGCTCCAACAACCGACGCGCGATGTCGGCGCAGACGTCCTCGAGGCTTGGGACGGGATCCCGGACGCTTTCCTCCACGATCTCGCTCACCACCTCGAGGTTTCGGGAGAGGTGGACACCCTTCATGGTGGCGGGCAGGTCCACAAACACCTCGAAGCCGGCGGTCAGCGTATCCGAACGGCCCGGACGGCGGATGTGCACCGGCTTCCTGACGCCGGTGACCCCCACGCGCGTCAGCTTGAATCGAAGTTCCGCGGGGCGACTCTGGACATCGGGATCCAACATAAGCCACCCCTTCCTAACCTCCGCTTCTTCTTAATCCTAGTGCCGCGGCCTGGCCGGGTCCCGAGTCTACACGGTGACGGCCTTCCAGGCACCCGTCTGGAAGCGTCGAGCTACGATGATGGATCGGATGTAGTACTCGATCGGCAGGGCTGCCCACACCCCGAGGAGCCCCAGGCCAAGTTGGTACCCGAGAAGGAAACTCAGCGGAAGGCGCAGGCCGTAGATGCCGACCAGGGTGGCGTAGAAGGGCCACCGGGTGTCCCCGGCCCCGCGCAGGGCGCCCGAGAGGCTGAAGAAGAGCGCCGTCGCGGGGATGCCGAGGGCGTGCACGCGGATGAAGAGGACCGTGAGGTTCACGACCTCGACGTCACTCGTGAAGGCGAGGGCAATGTAGGGGGCGGTGACGAAGATGATGAGGGCGGCGACGCCCATGATGAGGAGGGCCATCTTCGTCGATTCGCGCCCACTGCGTTCGGCTTCGGCGGGCTTCTCGGCCCCCAGATTCTGCCCTACGAGGGCGGCGGCCGCGATGCTGAACCCGAGACCGGGCATGAAGGCGAAGGACTCGATCCGAAGCCCGATGATGTGAGCCGCGAACGCCTCCGTGCCAAAGGAGACCACCATCGCAATCCAGATGAGGATGCCCGCCTGGAAGGCCACCTGTTCCAACCCCGCCGGCGTGCCGATGCGCAGGATCCGCTTCGTGGTCTCCCGATTCCAAAGGGGACGGGGCCGACGTAGCTGGAGTCGCAGCTTCCTCCGACGGAAGAGGACGAGGTAGGCGCTGGCCCCGATCGCGAAGGAGATTGCGGTGCCGATGGCGGCGCCGAGGACGCCGAGAGAGGGGATGTCGAGAACGAGTCCTCCCAGCGCATAACGGGCCCCGAAGATGAGGTGAAAATTCAGGACCACGTTGGACACGTTGATGAGGAGGCCCACGAGGAGGGGGGTGACGGTGTCCCCGGCGCCTCGGAGGGCCGCGATGGATATGAACATCGTGAAGAGGAAGGGAGCGGCGAGGAAGACGGTGCGAATGTACGTCCCTCCCGCGGCCACGACCTCCGGATCCGCCCCGAAGAGCGCCACGATGGTGTCCCCGAAGACGAAGCCGACCAGCACGACGGGGAGGGAGAGGATCAGACCCAGGAGCAGGCTTTGCCCGAGAACCTCACCCGCCTTCTCGGGCTCCTTGGCACCGACAAACCGGGCGATGAGGGCGACGGTTCCGGACGAGATGGAGATCATGATGGTGAAGGTGAAGAACACCATCTGGCCGCCAAACCCCACGGCTGCGAGGGCGACCGCCGGATCGGGGAGCCGCCCGACCATCAGCAAGTCAACGGTGGTCGTCAGGGTCTGGAAGAGGTTGGCCAAAATCACGGGCCACGCCAGGGCGAGAATCGTGCGACGCGTGGTTCCGTTCTCGCCCGACAGCAGCCGCATGCGCAGCCTAGGCGACGCCCCAATATGACCCTTATCCTCGGGTCTTGGGATCGTGGCGCCCAACGGCCCCCACGTCATGGGGGTGTCTCGGCAGAGGGCCTGGAGGCCGAGAGAGCGCCTCACTCCCCAACGAGCTGGACCAAGACTTCCCTCCGCCGCGGCTTGTTGTCCAAATCGACGAAGACGACCTGTTGCCACGTCCCCAGGACGGGACGGCCCCCGTCGAAAGGAATCGAGAGACTCGGACCGAGAAAGGCCGCCCGGATGTGGGAGTGTCCGTTGCCGTCCTGCCAGGTCTTCTGGTGGTCGTACTCAAGACCCTTGGGAAAGAGACGCTCCAATGCGCGAGGGAGATCGTGCAGGAGTCCAGGTTCGTATTCCAGGGTCGTGATCGCACTGGTGGAACTGGACGAGAAGACGCAGGCAATGCCCGTCTGAAGGCCCGAACGGCGGATGATGTCCGTGAGTTCAGTCGTCAGGTCGCGAATTTCGACCTCGCCCTTTGTGTCGAAGGGGATGGAGTCGCGAAAGGTGACCATGCGAAGACGATTCAGGCACGTATACGATAATAGCCTTGCGACCGGCCGACCTGACGACCGCCCGTGGCGTCGATGGCTCGTTGGGTTTCGCGAGGCCACGACGCCGAATCGGATCAGGCCGGGAGGCCGAGGCCGCCCCTGGCCTCGCGGGAGGCGTCCTCTGCACGAGGGCCACGGCGTGTGGTGGTGTCAATCGTCCTGGGACGCCCGAGAGGTTCCCCGTTCAGGCGCGCCCGTTCTGGGCTCGTACGCGACGGGAACCGCGTCGGCTAGATCCCGTCGGTTCCTCTCGACCTCTGCCGCGATACTTCGAGTCGGTCCCGGATCGGTCGTGGTTTTCACGCTCCTCGCAGCGGTGTGAAGGCCCCACATGAGGGGTCCGCGTGTGAGAGCTACCGGAGCTCCACGATCCCCCGGGGATCGATGGAGAGGGGCTCGGCGTGCTTTCCATTCGACCAGGCTGTGACTCGGACGGGAAAGTTCGCATTTTCCCTAGGAAGACGGGCGAGGAAATCGGCCATCTCTTCACGGACACTGAAGGGAAAGGCGCCATGAACGCGGTCGCCAAGGTCCAACAGGACCTGCCCAATCATCTCATTCACCCGCTGGGTCGCATCGCTCCGTGCTTCGATCCCGGGGAGTTCCCTCGCGGCCTCATTGTCGAGAACGAGAAGCCCATCGGCGAAGGCCCGAATGGCGTGAAGCCCCTTGCCTGCCGTTTCGGCCAGGTCTTCCCGCCGGAACGGCCATACGAGGAGCGCGAGGACGGGGAGACCTCGGCCCCGGGCCAGTTCGGCGACCACGGGGGCAACGCCCGTCCCGGTCCCCCGGCCGAGGCCCGCCAGGAGGAAGAGGATGTCTCCTCCCAAGAGCTCCTGAATTTCATCTCGGTGGCTCCATGCCGTTGCTCTCCCTAGCGCCGGGTCCCCTCCCGTCCCGCCGTCTCCTGGCGTGGGAAGGTAGAGTTGGTCCTGGACACCTGACAGGGCGAGCGCATAGTCATCCGTGTCCATGGCCACCAACTCGAGCCCAGCCCCGGCGTCGACCGTCCGAAGCATGTTGATGCCCGCGCCTCCCACCCCGACAAGAAGGAGACGGGGTTCCTCCACGTGGCCCGGGAGCTGGTTCAGGATTTCCTGAGCCGTCTCTCGATCGACCATGGCGGACTCCTAGGGTCGGTGGGGACAGGGGAGGGTGCTGTGGTGCATCCCATCCCTTCTGACAGTGCCTACGGCACGGCCCTCTTCGCTTGCCGCCGACAGGTCTCCCCTGTTCGCCCACACGCCCTGCAGTGTAAACCCCTACCCCTTTTTCTCCAGCTCCACGGGAAAGATCTTCCCGGAGGCACGTCCCATGGATTCCTGGTGTGCGAGCATGTCCTTCACCCGTTCCCGGGAGAGCCCCTCCTCAATGAGCCGTTGGGCCGCCTGCTCCCGGCTCAGAAAGTAACCGTTGTGGATGAGGGCGTCCAGGAAGTCAAGGTAGGAAGAGGGAATCTCGGCCGTCACACGCGTGCTACGCCCTTCGAGGGATTCTAGGAGTTGTCGCAACGCGGCGCGGCATAACTGGGAGCGGCTCGCAAACCCGGTCCCGATTCTCAGGAGCGCATCCATGCGCGCCAGGATCTCCCGGTCGAGGCGGATCGTAATTCGCTCGCTCGTCTCCATGGCCCACAAACCTCGTTTTCCGGTATGACATCGGTCATATCCGGGGCGCTGGTCCGCCAGGCATTCGGAGGTCCCTATATAACGATTATGACAGATGTCATATCCAGTCGGACATGGGTTTCCTCTGGAGGGGCTTGCGGAAAAGGGTTTAAGAAACCTTCCTCCTAGGCAGCGCGGATGCCTGGCCAGGGGTATGACTGGCGGACGGCGGAGACGCGCTGGCAGGAACGATGGGCGAAGGCCAAGGTCTTCGAAGCCCGGGCCGATGCGACGCGCCCCAAGTACTTCCTGAATGTCCCGTACCCCTACACCAACAGCCTCCAGCACCTCGGGTTCGGCTACACCTTTCTCCATGCCGACATCATGGCCCGCTACAGGCGGATGCGGGGCTACAACGTCCTCTTCCCGCAGGCGTTCCACGTCACGGGTCTCCCCATCGTGGGGGCCGCGAAGCGGGTCGCCGACGGAGACGAGGAGCAGATCGAGATCCTCCGCAGCAACGGGATTGCCGAGGAGGAGATTCCGGCCTTCGCCGACCCCCTCCATTGGATCCAGGTCTTTCCCGAGGAGACGAAGAAGGACCTCATCGCCTTTGGCGCGGGCCTGGATTGGACCCGCAGCTTCATCACGACGGACCAGAACCCCGCGTACGATGCCTTCGTGCGGTGGCAGTTCCGTCGGCTCCGCGAGGGGGATTACGTACGGCTCGGGAAGCATCCCGTGATCTGGTGTCCCCAGGACATGATCCCCATCGGAGATCACGATCGGTTCGAGGGGGAGGGCGAGGTCCCCCAGGAATTCGTGCTTCTCAAGTTTCGCCTCATGCAGCGGTACCTCGTGGCCGCCACGTCGCGCCCCGAGACCATCTTCGGCACGACGAACGTCTGGGTGGACCCCGACGCGGAATACGTGGACGCCCAGGTCGGGGACGAGCGATGGATCGTCAACAAGGGAGCCATCGAGAAGCTACGGCAGCAGGGCAAGCAGATCAAGGTCCTGGGGAAAGTGGAGGGCCACCATCTCGTGGGCCAGAGCGCCGTCTCGCCCCTCGTGGGCGACCCCGTCCCGATCCTGCCGACGCGCTTCATTGACCACACCATCGGCACCGGCATCGTCAGCAGCGTGCCATCCGACGCCCCCGACGATTTGGTGGCCCTCCGGGAACTTCAGGAGGACGATGAAGCCCTGGAGAAGTACAACATGGACGTGCCCTTCGTTCGATCCTTGGAGCCCATCGCCATCATCGACCTGGAGGGTTTCGGTCCCACGCCCGCACTGGACGTCGTCGAGCGGATGGGCATCGAGCGATCCGACGAGACGGATCGCCTCCAGAGGGCCAAGGAGGAAGTGTACCGGGCGGAGTTCTACAACGGCATCATGAACGAGCGGGCCGGAGCCTTCGCGGGCCTGAAGGTGGAGGAGGCCAAGGAGAAGGTAAAAGCGCAGATGCTGGCCGACGGTCAGGCCGACATCCTCTTCGAGCCCAGCGGGCCCGTGGTCTGCCGGTGTCTGACCCCCGCGGTCGTGAAGGTGGTGGAGAACCAGTGGTTCCTGGCCTACGGCGAGCCCGCCTGGAAGGCGAAGGTTCACGAGCTCCTGGAGGACCTGACCCTCTACCCCGAGGCCATCCGGAAGCAGTTTCATCACGTCATCGACTGGCTCCGGGACTGGGCCTGCACGCACCACCAGGGCCTAGGTACCCGGCTCCCATGGGACGAGGAGTGGGTCATCGAGTCTCTCTCCGACTCCACCATCTACATGGCCTACTACACGGTCGCCCACATCCTCCAGGGTGGGGAGGTGGATCCGCAGCGCCTGGGGGACGACCTCTTCGACTACGTCTTCTTGGACCAGGGAGATGCACAGAAGGTCGCCCAGGCCACCGGGATTTCGCAGGCCCTCGTCGAGGAGATGCGGCACGAGTTTGCGTATTGGTATCCCTTTGACCTACGCAACTCCGGGAAGGACCTCGTGCCCAACCACTTCGCGTTTCTGCTCTTCAACCACGTCGCCATCTTCCCCCCGGACCTCTGGCCCCGCGCGCTGGGGGTCAACGGCTGGATCTCCGTTCCGGGTCGCCGTATGTCGAAGTCCCGCGCGGGGGCCCTCTTCCTGCGAGACGCCATCGCACAGTGGGGCGCGGATGCGACCCGACTGGGCCTGGCCCAGGGCGGGGAGGGTCTCGATGACGCCAGCTTCGACACGGAGTTCGCGGAGGCCGTGGGGAGGCGCCTGGCGGGACTCTACGAGGCGGCCTCCACGAAGCCTCCCACGACCGATGAGACGCGATCGGCGGACCGGTGGTTCCGATCCATCCTCCATCGGGCCATCCAAGGGACCATCGAGGCCATGGCGAGCCTCAGCCATCGCACGGCCTTGAAGCATGCCTACTTCGACCTCCAGCGAGAGTGGAGCTGGTACCTTCGCCGGGTCGGGGGCGTGCCCAACGGGGCACTCTGGGAGGAATTTCAGGCCGCGCAGAGCAGACTCCTCGCCCCCTTCACGCCCCATCTCGCGGAGGAGATGTGGCAGGTCCTGGGCAAAGAGGGACTCATCCAGGACGCCCCTTACCCGGAGGTCTCCGAGGACGCCCTCGACCCGAAGGCTGAGGCCATCGAGGATTACCTGAAGGACGTCCTCGACGACGTCCGTCAGATCCTCAAGGCCACGGGCATCGCACCCAAGCGAGTCGTCTTCTACACGGCCCCGCCGTGGAAGCGGACCGTCTATGAGGTGGCCGCCCGGCTCCATGCCGAAGGGAAGCTCGATCCGGGAACCCTCATTAAGCGGACCAGGGAGGACCCGGATGTGGCGGACCACGGGGCCGCGCTCCCCTACTTCGCCAAGCGACTTGTTGCAGACCGGGACAAGCGAGGTCCGGAGCGGCTGGAATCGTTCAACTGGATCGTGGACGAGGCCTCCTTCCTCCGGGAGGCCATCCCCTTCGCCCAAGCCGAACTCCGCGCCGAGGTGATGGTCTTTCAGGAGGGGGACCCTGACATCGAGGACCCCCTTTCCAAGGCCAACCAGGCCACTCCATGGAGACCGGCCATCTACGTGGAGTAGAGAGGATGGCCGAGGCAGAGGAGGGGCACAAGGGTCGAAGACGACCCCTCTCGCCCAAAGGCAAGCGTATGATGCTCGTATCCGCCGCCGCCTCCATCGGCCTCGCCCTCGTTCTTGGGGTCGTGTTCCTGCCGATTCTCCTGCAATTTGAAGGCCAGCCCAGGGACCCCTTCTACACGTTGACCGGGGAGACCACAGATGCTGTGACGACCGTGAGGGTCGAGACGGCCTCCTTCCCCCGCCCCTTCAAGGAACTTGGTTTCCGCCTGATCAATGGTTCCCTCCGACACGAGGCGGCCCTCAACGCGAGCAATCCCGTCGGACCCGTATCCTACATCAACACCGATGGAGACCTCACTCTGAACGTCGGAGACTACTTCCGAGTGCGGGTCGAAACGGGCCGCCATTACGTGCTCCTTATCACCCTGTTGGAGGATCCGGGCCCCTGGGGGGTCGGGTTGTACGATTGGGACACCTAGGCCTGCGGGGAGACGCGCCTCCACTCGTTGTACTTAGAGATCTCCTTGAGGTAGAAGTGGCGCCGCTTGCTCCGCCTCCAGGAGGTGAACAGCATGGCGGCCGGAGGGGAGAGGCCCACGAGGAGGATCAGGGCGACCTCGGGAAGGTCGATGGGACTCCCAAGGGCCAAGAGGAGGAAGAAGAGGCCCGGGAGGAGGACGACCGGGGCAAAGAAGGAGAGGACGATGAGCCAGAAAGGGAGGAGGGGTCGGGCGGCCTCTCGCTTCATGGCGTTGATTTCCTCCGTTTCGTAGGCGTGCACCTTCGTGACCCACGGCTTCCCCATCTTCCGGAACACGTCCCGCAGCTCCTCCACCACCATCGCGTAGCCCTTGTCCTCTCCCCGGGCAAACTCCGGGATGCCGGGTGTGAACTTCAACGTCACCTCGCGGCCGTCTTGGAGCTCGAGAGCCAAACCCAGATGCTCTACGGTCCCCACGGAAGCCGCGAAGGGCGAGAGGACCGCACCGGAGACGTAGTAGAGACGCGGGTAGAGGTTCACGACCTCCTCGTATCGGTAGGCTCTCCGGGTCCCCCCCAAGCGACCCCAGAGGGGGAGGGAAATCTCCAGCCCTTCCTCGTAGAGACGCAGGGGACTCTGCCGGGCGAGCACGATGGCGACGGCGACGGCGACCGGCGGCGCAACCCACAGCCACCAGAGCTCCAAGGGAAGGCGGGTGACGGTCGCGAAGGGAATGCCAATCGCCGCCACGATGATCGTGAGGAAGAGAAGGGCCAGGAGCAGAGGGCTTGCGGGGAGGGACCGGTACTCGAGTCGAGGCTCCCCCAGGTCCCGGAGGTCCACGGCGCTCCTACCCGCGGGTTCCATAAAGACCCGGTGCGCCGCACCCGCTCAATATCTTTAAGCCCAACCGCCGCTCATGGTCCCCGACGGGCCTGTAGCTCAGCCAGGTAGAGCGATCGGCTCTTAGGCCACTCCGGAGATACCGATTGGTCAAGGGTTCGAAAGGGCCCCCGTGGCCCCGAAAGTCCCTTCAGGCCCGTCCCCCACGCTTTAATTAGCCCTCGACCCCTCGTGGCGCCGTGGCCCCTACGCCCATCGTGTACTTCGTCGGGACGGCAGGCAGCGGCAAGAGCACCCTCGTGGAGGCCTACCGCGCCTGGGCGGTGCTGCAAGGGTACGACGCGGTCACCCTCAATCTCGACCCCGGGGCCGAGACGGTGCCTTACGAGCCGGACGTGGACATCCGCGACTGGATTCGCCTCTCCGAGATCATGGACGAGTACGAGCTGGGTCCCAATGGCGCCCAGATCGTCGCGGCCGACCTGATCGCAGCCCACGTCACCGAAGTGGGAAAGGTCTTGGAGGGCTTCGAGACGGACTTTCTGCTCGTTGACACGCCCGGACAGATGGAGCTGTTCACCTTCCGGGAGTCGAGCCGTGTGGTGATTGAGGCGTTCGGTCGCCAAGATGGCTTCCTCGCCTACCTCTCCGATCCCATCCTCGTGCGAAGCCCCTCGGGCCTCGTGAGCTCCCTCCTCCTGAGCGCGACCGCCCAGTTTCGTCACTCGATCCCCTTCCTCAACATCCTCTCCAAGGCCGACGTCCTCTCTGAGGAGGACCTCCGGGCGGTCCTCAAATGGTCCTCCGACCCCTACGCCCTGTACGACGCCCTCGTGGAGGAGGGGGGGAGTCCGAAACAGCTCCTTGACATCGAGTTTCTCAAGGCCCTCGAGACGATCGGCGTATACCGGCGGCTGACCCCTGTCTCGTCCGAGATTCCCTACGGGATCGAGGACCTGTACAGCGGAATCCAGGCAGTCTTCGCTGGCGGGGAGGACCTGGAGAAGCGCTAGCCCCGGGTCCCGCGAGGAAGGGACCTGGACCCGCGGAAGGGGATCGGAGAGTCTTCCGACTCCTCTGCCAACGCGAGGGCCAGGCCCACCGCTTCCTGGGGATCCCCGGCCTCCCGGTAGAGTTCGAGCGGGACGCCCAGGTTCCCCATGTCCCAGCTCCCCAGGGCGACCACGGGCTTGCGCTGCTCAAAGGCGTGAGAGATCTCCGAAAGGGTCCCGTAGCTGCCGTCGATGGCGATGAGCGCGTCGGCCGAACGGACGATGATCACGTTGCGGGCGGTGCTCATGCCCGAGGCGATGACGATGTCGACGTAGGGATTGGCGTCGCTCTTCCGAATGGAGGGCAGCACCCCAATGCTGAGCCCACCCCCTCGCTTCGCCCCTTTGCAGGCGGCCTCCATAACCCCGGACAGGCCCCCGCAGATGACGGCGGCGCCGCCCCGGGCGATACGGTACCCTACCTCTTCGGCCACCGTCAGGAACTTCTCCTCCGGTTCTTGACCGCCGAGGACGCCGATGAGCCTCATCGAGGCTACGGACTGCCGGGTTCGATTAACCCTTTTCGACCGCCGAGAGGAGGAGTCCGTAGTGGTAGGGGCCGACCTCCACGTCCTCCCCTTCGTATCCGTTCGCCATCATCCAGGCGCGGGCGTCGTCCACCGCGATGCGATGTTCTACGGGCGGCCCGCGATCCATCGGTTCCTTCTTCCAGTCCACCACCCCGAACCGGCCGTCTTCCCGCAGGATCCGGCGCACCTCTTGAATCGTCGCATTCCCATCGAGTTCGTGGAGGGCGTTGACCAGCAATGCGAAGTCCACCGAGTCGGAGGCGAGAGGGATGAGGTCCTCGCGTGAAAGGACCGGAAGGACCCGGGCTACGCGGTTCTCCCGGAGACGATCCTGGAGGGCCCAAAGCATCGCTTCCTGCACGTCGATGGCGTAGACGCGCCCTCCGTCCCCGACAAGCTCGGCGGCCGGGAGGGAGAAGAAG
>JAJISK010000011.1 GCA_022848785.1 Thermoplasmatota archaeon | reverse complement strand
AAAGTGGGCGCCGCGGGTCTCCGTGCGCCGGAGGGCGGAATGGATCAACGTCTCCGCCACCAAGAGCATGGATTCGAGCTCCAGGACGGAGACGAGCTCCGTGTTAAAGACGCGGTCCTTGTCGCCCACATCCACCTTCGCGAAGGACGTCTTCAGCTTCGCCAGCGTCTTCGCCCCTTCCTTCAGGGATGCCTCATCCCGGTAGATGCCTGCCCGCTCTTCCATGGTCTTCCGGAGTTCGTCGCGGATCTCCGCGACCCCCAGGCCGCCTCGCTCATGCCCCAGGATGCCGTCATAGATGCGGGTCTCCTCCGCCTGCACCGCCTCCACGGGCACGTCGGTGTTGGAGGCTTGGCGGGTGTAGGCCTCCGCGGCCCGTCCCGCGCGGGCGCCAAAGACGAGACACTCGGTCAGGGAGTTGGACCCCAGGCGGTTCGCGCCGTTGATGCTGACACATGCCGTCTCGCCCGCCGCGTACAGGCCCGCGAGGGGAGTCTGTCCCGTTGCATCTGTGTGGACACCCCCCATCATGTAGTGGACCCCCGGTCGGACCGGGATGGGCGCTTTCTCGGGGTTGACTCCCGCGTACTTCTCGGCCAGCTCCACGACCATGGGGAGCCGTTCCCGCAGGACCTTCCGACCCACATGGGTGAGATCCAGGTGCACGTAGGCGCCGTATGGCCCTTCGATCCCCCGCCCTTCATGGATCTCCGTCATGATGGCCCGGGAGAGGAGGTCCCGGGGCCCCAGTTCCATCTTCCCTGGGACGTAGTTCTTGAGGAAGCGATCCCCCTCGGCGTTCCGGAGGTAGCCCCCCTCGCCGCGCGAGGCCTCGGTAATCAGGATTCCCGTTCCCGGTAGGGCCGTGGGGTGGAACTGGACAAACTCCATGTCCTTCAGCGGGGCCCCTGCGCGGTAGGCCATGGCCATGCCGTCCCCCGTCTTGATCATGCCGTTCGTGGTGAACTGGTACGTCCGGCCCGCCCCGCCCGTGCACAGGATGAAGGCCTTGGCGGTCAGGCCTGCCATGGTCCCCGTCCGGAGGTCCAAGGCCGTGGCCCCGATGACCCGCTGGCCTTCCGTCACGAGGGAGGTAACGAACCACTCGTCCAGGCGCCGGATGTTGTCGTACTTCAGGCTGTACTGGAAGAGGGTGTGGAGGAGGTGGAAGCCAACCTTGTCCGCCGCGAAGATGGTCCGCTTGACGCTCATGCCCCCGAACGCGCGAACGGCAATCCGACCGTCAGGCTCCCGGGTCCACGGACACCCCCAATGTTCCAGCTGGATGATCTCCTTCGGCGCCTCCTGGGTGAAGAGCTCCACCGCGTCCTGGTCCGCAAGGAAGTCGCTTCCCTTGATCGTGTCGAAGGCGTGGAGATCGAGGGTGTCGTAGTCCCGCAGGACGGCGGCCAGGCCCCCCTCGGCGGAGACGGTATGGCTCCGCATCGGGTAGACCTTGGAGACGATGACGATGTCCAGATGGGGGTTCTCTTCCGCCGCGGCGATGGCGGCGCGAAGGCCTGCGGCCCCACCGCCCACGATGACGAGGTCGTGGGAGAACCGCTCCATCAGCGAGCGGAGATTCTGACCCTTGATAATGGTTTGGCCCTTACGCAGACGCCTCGGGCGGCTGCCAGAGGCGCACCTGGAGTTGCCCGGTCCGGACCTTCTCGTAGAAGGGGCAATCGGAGGCCACGGGACAGACGAGGCATCGGGGGAGCTGGGCGGTGCACGTTTCCCGGCCGAACCGGATGAGGGCCAGGTGGGCCGTCCGGCGTTGCTCCGGGGGGACCCGGGCCTTCCACGCTTCCGTGACGTCCTCGTACCGCCGGCCGGGGTCGATCTCCCATCGTTGGGCGATGCGCCAGATGTGCGTATCCACCGGCATGGTGGGGTAGTCCCCGACCATGGCCAGGACCACGTCGGCCGTCTTGGGTCCGATGCCGTTCAGCGCCATCAGCGCCGTCCTGGCCCGCTCCAACGGGGGTCGGATGAGCCGAAGGAGGTCCCCCTGGTATCGGTCTAGGAGATGCTGAGCCAGCTCCTTCAGCCACCGGGCCTTGGCGGTAAAGAGCCCCGCGGGGCGAAGCGCGCGCTCGAGGTCCCCCACGGGGGCGGCCGCCACTCGTTTCGGGGTGATGCCGATGGCGTCCCGCAGGTTCCGGAGGGCCCTTCGTTCATTCTGCACCGTGGTGTTCTGCGAAATGACCACGGATACGAGGACCTCGAACGGGTCCTTCTTGCGAGTCCAGTCCTGGGGAGGATACTGCCGAAGAACCGTCTCGAGGACGCGGCGAGAGGTTCTCCGATCCACTTCGCCTTCCTCCCGGCCACTCCTTCTCACGGGCTGACGAAGGAACGCATCATGAGGATGACGTTGCGAGGACGCTCCCGGAGTCGGCGCGTGAAGTAGGCGAGCCAGCGGGGTCCATAGGGGATGTACTCGAGCGTCCGGAGACCACGGGCCCGCAACTCCTCCTTCAAGGGGTCCCGGACGCCCAGGAGAGTCTGAAACTCGAGTTTCCGCTGGTGGTCCTCTTGGAGGGCCAGCCCCTCTCGGATCATGGCGTCGTCGTGGGTAGCGAGGGCGAACCGACGCCCCTCCTCGAAGAGGATGCGCATCAGAATCCGGTAGTTCTTGTCGACGCCCGTCTTCTGCCTGTACGAGATGCTCGGGTCTTCTCGGTACGCGCCTTTCACCAGGCGGACAATGCCGTGGGGCATCAGGGCGCGAAGGTCCTCCTCGGTCCGGTGTAGGTTGGCCTGGAGCGCCACCCCCGTCTCGGGGTACGCCCGCAGGGTGTCCTCGTAGATTCGCAGCGTGGCCGAAGTATACGGAGTGTCCTCCATGTCAAACCATAGGAAGACGCCCTGCGCCCGACAGAGTTCCCGGATTTCCTCGAGGTTCTTCTGGCAATACGCCTCGGAGATGCCGAGGCCGAACTGGGTGGGCTTGACGGAGATGGTGGCGTCGAGTCCGTCGGAATCGATGCCCTTGAGGATGGCACGGTACTCCTCCAACGCGGCTTCGACGTCCTCTCGCTGGGTGTAGTGCTCGCCCAGAAAATTCAGGATTGCCCCGAGGCCCCGATCGTTCGCCACGCGGGCCCGCCGGAGCCCCTCGTCGAACGTGTTCCCCGCGACCCACTGGCGCGCTAGGGGAAGGAGAAGGTCCACGAGGAGAGCAGCGGTCCTCCGCTCAAAAGGGTCGCGGTCCGGCTCCTGGGGAGAAACTTCCTAAAGGAGGGGAACCCTAATTCCTACCGATGGAGTATCCCGAACAACTTGAGAACGCGTCGGGACTCGCGGAAATCTTCGAGCTCGTCAAACGGGTCGTCCAGGACAACCTCGGTCGGATTCGGGCAGGTTTGATGCTCGGGCTGGCGGACCTAGGGAATCACCCCCGAGGCTTCATCGGAGGATTCCACGCCGTGGGCAGCAACGTGATTGTGATGAACAAGGTGCCGCTGCTTCGGATCCAGGACACGAACCAGGATCTGTACAAGCCCTACGCATTCAACGTTCTTCTCCACGAATACCTCCACACCCTGGGGTACCTGGACGAAGGAACGGTCCGGCCCACCGTTGCCCGGCTGAGCGAGGCGGCCTTCGGCCCCGATCACCTTGTCACCCAGATCGGTCGGGATTACGCCGCTTTCTTTCCCAACCTGGTCTATCCCGAGGCCGCCTGGCAGCCGCGGGAGTTCTCCATGGAGCTTGTGTCGGACTTCGACAAGGGAAGCGCCAGCTACATCGGCTGAGGGCCGAAACCGTTTAGCGGCCGAGTGTTCTCACTCCCGCGCTGGAGGAGGGGCAGTATGGCCGAATTCCACCCTCGGGCCTACCTGGCTGAATTCATTGCCGTTCTGGCACTGGTCTTTGCGGGCGGCGGTTCCATCATCGCGAACGAGCTTCTGGGGCCGCAGGGCTTTGGGCTCTTGGGCATCGCCTTCGCCCACGGCATCGTGCTTGCGGTGATGGTCACTGCGACGATGCACATCTCTGGGGGCCACGTGAACCCAGCCGTGACCATCGGCCAGCTGGTCGCGCGGAAGATCGATGCGACCAACGCCCTCCTGTACATCGGGGCCCAACTCCTCGGGGGCGTGGTGGGGGGCGTCCTCCTGCTCTATGCCTTCCCCGCCTCGGCCTGGGACCTCAATGGCATTAAGCTCGGCACGCCGCAGCTGGGGGCCATCACCGACATACCGACCGCCATCGGAGTGGAGGCCATCCTGACGTTCTTCCTTGTGTTCACTGTGTTCGCCACGGGCGTGGACAAGCGTGGGACCGGACAGATTGCGGGCTTCGCCATTGGCTTCGTTCTCATCTTCGACATCCTGGTCGGAGGACCCCTCACGGGGGCCGCCATGAATCCGGCCCGCGCTTTCGGCACGGCAGCGGCCATTGTCCACTTCCCCCTCGAGCAGATCGTCTACTGGATTGGCCCCATCATCGGGGGAATTGTAGCGGGCCTAGTGTACGGGTACGGGCTGCTCAAGAAGGAGTAAGCACTCGCTCCGAGTGCGCCCCCGATAGTGGGCTACACGAGGCGAAAGAGAACCTTCCCCACGATGTGTTCGACGGGGACCGGACCGAAGTCCCGGCTGTCCGTGCTCAGCCGTCGGTTGTCCCCCTCGATGGAGATGTGGGATCCATCGACCCGCGAGATTCGTTTCACCAAGAACCGGTTCTCGAAGGGATGGCGGAGAACGACGAGGTCCCCCACCGAAGGATGTCCCCAAAGATAGGGAAGCGTGCTCGCGATGACTTGGTCGCCTTCCCGCAGGGTGGGCTCCATGCTCCGATCCTTGATCCGGAAGCGGCGTAAGGGTGGCATCACAGGGTCACAACCGGGCCTTACCCTGCGGGCGGAAGCACCATCTCTCGCCCGGTGGGGTAGTGGGACCCCGTGCGGACGGGTGTCACGTTCTTCGTTTTCCAGAAAATTTCTGCGATCCGGTTCACCGCGTCTAGGAGGTCCTCACCTACCTGCAAGTCGGTGGTCTGCTTGGACTTGGAGCCGAGTATCATCACTTGCCAGACCAGATCGTGGAGTCCCGGAAAGGCCTCCGCATGATCGGGTTTGAAGTAGTCTCCCCACAGGATTCGAACCTCATGTTTGCAGATCTCGGCGTGTTTCTCCTTGATCTCGGTGTAGCGGGCAATGCCGTGGGCGTACTGTTCCATCTCCTCCGGCGTCGGCGCTTCCTTGCCCTTCTCCGTCAGCTCCCCAATGAGGGTGTCCATCCGGATGACCGTATGGGCGGCAAGCTGTGCGTAGTGTGGGTCGTAGATGCCGCACGGGATGTCACAGTGCGCATAGGCAGTCTCCTCGGGTACGATTCCTTCGAGGATGCGCCTGACGGTTTTCCTTCCAATTTCCATTTCCGAACCTCCCCTTCCGTCCGTCTCCGCAGGCACGGAAGACGGACCGTCTCGAAGGTACCGCGGGGAAGGCGCACTGCCTTCTAAAGTCTTGGTGCGGGCTTGGAGGCCGCCGAAGAACGGTTGAAATGGCCAGCTCTCCTCGTCTGGCAGGGGGTCCGAGCCTGCGTCCTCTTCGTGGTTCAGCGGCCCGAAGCCAAACGGTTTCGCCCCCGCGACGAGACCGACCCCGACTTCGGGAAGGCCCTGCGGGCGGCTTACGCGAAGGGGGTGGAGATTATGGCGTATCGGACGACGTTTGACGGGGTTACACTCGTCGATCCCCCGCGCATCCAAACGGATTTACGCACGAGGTAATTGGGAGAGGGGATGACGGGATCCCGCGGGGCGGTCCATCCACCGACGGCGTTCGCGCCCACCGATGCCGGACTCTCGGAGGAGCTTCACACGCTTTACCGAGAACGCCGGGGTGAGATCGAGACGCGGTTGCGGGAGTTTCGAGCGATCTGGAAGGAAGGTAGCGACGAGGACCTCTTCGCTGAGATGACGTTCTGCCTCTGTGCCGTTCAGACAGCGGCGCGCGTGAGCGATCGGACCACACACGCCCTCCGCGAGCGAGGGCTCCTCCTCGGAGGTTCGCGAAGGCGCGTCCGAGATGTCCTTCGAGGGGGCTACGTCCGTTTTCACGAGAACAAGTCCCGGTGGATCGTGGAGGCCCGAAGGCGTTTCATGGAACCCAGCCCGACCCTGCGCCAAGACTTGGAAAGGCGAGCCCACTCCCCGCCGGCCCTCCGGAACTGGCTCGAGGACGAGGTCCTGGGACTCGGACCGAAGGAGGCATCCCACTTCCTGCGGAACATCGGTCTCGGTGAAGATCTGGCCATCCTCGATCGCCACATCCTCACAAACCTGAAGGATCTCGGTGTCCTCGACGCCCTGCCCCCGAGCCTCACGCGAACTCGCTACTTCGAGATTGAAGGACGTCTCCAGGCGTTCTGCGAACGGACCGGCATCCCTGTGGGACACATGGATCTCCTTCTCTGGGCCAAGGCGACGGGTTTTGTCTTCAAGTGAGGCGGACTCGACCGGGATTCGCCGGCGGTTCATCGTCGTGGGCCACGATGCGACCACGGCAGGTGACTTCGGCCTCAACGACCTGGCAGGGGCGACGGGACGCCTGGACATCCTGCTTCGCTGCGTGAATTCCGCTTTCCTGCTCTCCCATGACTTGCGGCGGGATACCGAGCTCCACCTCGTCCTCCTCGGTCCGCCGCGTCCCCCCCGGACGCTTCGACTGGTGGGCCGCGAGTTGCGATACCTCAACCCGGACGAGCGGAGCACCGCCGCCTTGCTGCGTCAGGCTCTCCGCTCCCCCGCGGAGGGCCAGGGCAGCCCAGGGATTCACGTGAGATCCCTCGGCCTTTCCACGCTTCTTGAGGCGTTCCCGAATGAGCTGGTCTACCTTCACGAGAGCGGGACGGACATCCGTCAGGCGGTGCTCTCCTTGCCGGCCACGTTCCTGCTCTCCGATCACCATGACTTGACCCCCGAGGAAGAGGCGGCCGTCTTCGGGTTCCGCCCTCAACGGCTTCGGCTCGGCCCCCGACCTCTCCACGCGGACCACGCCATCCTCCTCGTCCACAACGAGTTGGATCGTCGCGCCTAGGCTTCTCGGCTGGCCTGACTCAGGCCCTCGAGGCCCGCGGTCACGGTATCCGTGTCCGTGCCGTAGCACAGGCGGAAGGGGTCCGGGGCGCCGAACATCCTCCCGGGGCGACGAGAACTCCGTATTCCTCGAAGGCCACGGAGGCAAGCCGGTCGACGATGTAGTGGCGTAAATCGAAGGCGGGCCCAGCTATGGGGAGCAACCGGTTTCGGATCCTTAAGGCTCACGGGGCCAATCTTGCCTCTAATCGGCCATCTCTCAACGTGCTCGCCGCCTCCGCAACCTTTACCGTTGCCGCGGAGGATAGAGCGGGACTGCACCCCGTCAGGAGGTGGACCCACGAAACGATTTCACATCGCCGACGAGTCGGAGATCCTATCGGGTCGAACGACCGACGTGTATTTCCAACGGACGGAGGAGGTGCTCCGGGCCGAGGGGAAGGACGAGGAGCCCGTCGTGGCCGAGGTGACCACGGGCCAACTGCCTCAGGGGTGGCCTTGGGGGATCTTCTGCGGGCTCGAGGAGGCCATACATTTGCTCGAGGGGCGTCCTCTCGATCTATACGCCCTGCCCGAGGGCACGCTCTTCAGCCCCCGAAGCCACGGAGGCGTCCGGGTCCCGGTCGCCGTGTTGGACGGCCCGTACGGAACCTTCGCCCGCTACGAGACGCCCTTGCTGGGCCTTCTCTGTCAGGCCACGGCCATCGCCACCAAGGCCGCGCGGGTGAAACGGGCCGCCGGGTCCCTCGAGGTTACTTCGTTCGGGGTCCGTCGCATGCATCCGGCCTTGGCGCCCATGATCGATCGGGCCGCCTACGTCGGGGGGTTGGACGCCGTGTCCAGCCTTCTCGGAGCGGACCTGATCGGGGAGGCACCTCAGGGCACGATGCCCCACGCCCTCACTATCGTCCTGGGCGGTCCTGAGGAAGCGTTCCGAGCCTACGACCGTCGGGTCGAGGCGGGAGTTCCCCGGATCGCCCTCGCCGATACCTATCTGGACGAGGTGCGGGAAGCCCTCCTCGCTGCCGAATCCATTCCCGACCTCACGGGGGTCCGTCTGGACACGCCGGGGTCGCGGAGGGGCGACTTTCCCGAGATTGTCCGCCAAGTGCGCTGGGAGCTCGACCAGCGGGGGTACGAGGGCGTGAAGATTTACACGTCGGGAGGTTTGGACGAAGAGAACATCCCTGACCTCGCCGCAGCAGGCGCCGTGGGGTTCGGCGTGGGTACCAGCGTCTCCGACGCGCCCACGGTTAACTTCGCGCTGGATATCGTGGAAGTCGACGGTCGCCCGGCCGCGAAACGGGGGAAGTACAGCGGACGGAAGGACGTGTTCCGTTGCCCGGACGATCTCACGTACGAGGTCGGCTCATCCCCTCCCCCCTGCCCGCAGTGCCAGGGGACCATGGAGGACGTCCTTGTCCAGTACCTCGAAGGGGGAAAACCCGTCGCAGATCTTCCGAGTCCCCGGGAGATTCGAAAATCGGTCCTGGCCCAACTAAGCAGGCTGTCTGAATCTCAAGGGAAGCCTGAAAAGGTTGATTAGGGCCGGGACCTAGGCCAGGCCGCGCGATGTCTGAGATACCCGAGGATCTCCGCTACACCAAGGAACACGAGTGGGTCCGACTTGAGGGAGAGCGGGCCGTCGTGGGGATTACTGACCACGCCCAGAACGAGCTGACCGACGTGGTGTACGTGGAGCTGCCCAGCGTGGGTTCTGAGTTTGCCGCGGGTGAATCGTTTGCCGTGGTCGAGTCCGTGAAGGCCGCCTCCGAGATCTATGCTCCCGTCTCCGGGATCGTGGCCGAGGTGAACAAGGAGCTGGACGACCGGCCGGAGCTGGTCAACGACTCTCCCTACGAGGCGGGATGGCTCGTCATTTTTGAACTCAAGGAGAAGGCCAAAGGCCTCCTCACGGCCGAGGAGTACCGGGACCTCATAGGTGGGTAGGCCTCCAGACCGGGGAAGGGCAGGAATCGGCGGTCCGAAGAGAGTCCGTAGGCCTCGTGGGTTGATCCTAGGGAGCGGCGCCCCAGCGGGAGGCCCTGCCGGTTCGATTGGCGAGGCGTCGCATCGTCAGCTCGCCTAACGAATCGCGGCCATCATAGGGCGGAGACCCGGCTGTACCCGTCGTCCTCTTAGGTTAAAAATGATAGGCCGAAAGAGATATATCACGCGACCCAGTAGGAAAGGGTCCGGCCGCGCACGTCTTTTGCGGGCATTGCCGTGTTTAGCGTGGGGGGGCGAGAGGTATGAGCATGAGCAAAATTCACATTGCGATAGCTGGCGTGGGAAACTGTGCGAGTTCCCTTCTCCAAGGAATCGAATTCTACAGAACCTCAGGCGACGATCCCATCGGCCTGATGCACAGAGAGGTGCGGGGCTATCGCGTGGAGGACTTGGAAGTGGTGGCCGCCTTCGACGTGGATGCTCGCAAGGTCGGCCGGGACGTGTCGGAGGCCATCTTTGCTCCTCCAAATTGCACCAAGGTCTTCTATCCCGAAGTCCCCCATTCCGGCGTAACGGTGAACATGGGCCCGGTCCTCGACGGCGTGGGCGAGCATATGGCGGATTACCCCGAGGACCGCACGTTCAAGGTAGCCGATGCCCCACCCACGGATGTTGCCAAGACGCTCCAGGAAAGCGGGGCCGAGGTCCTAGTGAACTACCTTCCGGTGGGAAGCGAGAAGGCGGCACGATACTACGCAGAGAGCGCGCTGGAGGCCGGATGCGCCCTCGTCAACTGCATCCCCGTGTTCATCGCCTCCGATCCCCACTGGGCTCGCCGATTTGAACGCGCGGGGGTTCCCGTCGTGGGCGATGACATCAAGTCCCAGGTCGGGGCCACCGTCATTCACAGGATCCTGGCGAAGCTCTTCGTGGATCGTGGGGCGAGCATCGACAGGACCTATCAGCTCAACACAGGTGGCAACACCGATTTCTTGAACATGCTCGACCGGGCGAGGCTGACGTCGAAGAAGGTCTCCAAGACGGAGGCCGTGCAGGCGCAGCTGCCCGTCCCGTTGGATCCCGAGAACATCCACATCGGGCCCTCCGACTACGTCCCGTGGCAGAAGGACAACAAGCTGTGCTTCCTGCGGGTCGAGGGGAGGATATGGGGGAACGTCCCCGTCGACCTGGAGCTCCGCCTCTCGGTGGAGGACAGCCCCAACAGCGCCGGGAGCGCCATCGATGCCATTCGCTGTGCGAAGGTCGGACTCGATGAGGGCTTGGGAGGTCCTCTCGAGGCGGTGTCAGCGTATACCATGAAACACCCCCCGGTCCAGATGCCCGAGGAGGAGGCTCGGAGGCGGGTGGAGGAGTTTGTCGCGGGCCAGATAGCGGGGGTGATGGATGAGGGCATTGATCTTAGCCGCTGGGAGGGGGAGGAGGTTATCGAACGGTGACGGCCCGAAGGCCCTGGTCCGTTTGCTCGGCCTCCCGCTCATCACCCGAGTAATCCTCACCGCCAGGCAGGCAGGGATCCGGGACTTCACCGTCGTCGTCGGCTACCAGGCCCAGGCCGTGATGGAGTCCCTCGGCGATGGCTTCTCCCTGGGCGTCAGGCTCGCCTATGTCCAAAACGAGGCGTGGGAGAGGGGAAACGGTCTCTCCGTTCTGAAGGGGGCCCAACAGTTCGACGAGGAGCGCTTCCTCCTGCTGATGGCCGACCACGTCCTCAAGCTCGAGATTGTGGCTAAGCTTGCCCGATCGAGAGTCCAGCGGGGCGTTGCCATGGCGGTCGACACCTCCCCCGGGGAGGAGAAGGTCGCCGAGGCGACCAGGGTATTGGTGGAGAATCGACGCGTCCGACGCGTGGGGAAAGGCCTCGCCACCTTCACCGGAGTCGACATGGGGGTCATGACCGGTGGAAAGGAGTTAGCCCGGGCCTTGCAGGCGGCGATCGATCAGGGCAGGGAGGAGCTCGGTGACGCCCTTGACCAGTTGGCCCGCGATGGAAAGGTGCGGGCCGTGGAGTTCAAGGGCCCCCTATGGGCCGACCTGGATACGCCCGGGGATTTCCGGAGGGCCAGGAAGGACATGCTGCGTGACCTCGGCAAGTCCGAGGACGGCCCCGTGGCGAGGTACCTCAACCGACCTCTCTCCACGCGGCTTTCCGCCCTGCTCGTGAAGACCCGTCTGACCCCGAACCAGATGAGCGTCTTTGTCGTCGGCCTCGCGTTCTTGGCCTCTTACTTCCTCTTCCTGGGGATCTATCCGTTCCTCCTCGTGGGGGCCATCCTGGTCCAGCTCTCGTCCATCTTGGACGGAAGCGACGGGGAGATCGCCCGGCTGAAGTTCCTGTCGACCCAAAAGGGGGGGTGGCTCGACTCCGTGGCAGACCGCTATGCGGATTTCATCGTCATTTCCGCGCTCGCCTACGGCCAGTGGGTTCTCGCCCCGGATCTCCGTTGGGGGTTTCTTGCCATCTTTGCCATCGTTGCGTCCTTCGGCGTCAGTTACACGTCCGCCGCCTATTTCGCCTCCTTCAAGAAGGGCCATCCCCTCGGCCTCCAGCTCCCGGCGAAGCGGGACAGTCGACTGCTCATTTTGGCCGCCGCCGCGGCGATAGGACTCCCCCTTTACGGCCTCCTTGCCGTCGGCGTGCTGGGCAACGCGGAGGTCATCAGAAGGCTCTTGGCCTGGCGCTAGCGGGCCGCGTAGGGGCCACCGGCTCATACTCGGGACGATCTCATACCCAACCTCACAGGTGGCCCCGCAAGCGTTGGCCACGGCGAACCTGACCCTTTCTCATCACCGTTTGAACGGAATGCCTATTGGACGGAGCGGCGGCGTGCTTCTTCCTGCTCCAATGGTGTGATGTAGCCTGGCCCTTCAGGGGGAGGAAGTTGAAATCCTCAACATCTAGATGCACGGGTTCGCGGTCTGACCACCGGGCAGGTGGGGTAGCGGCAAAGCTCTCTCCCTCCTAGAATCGGCCTTAGGAGTTGTCCGCATCCTCCGCCAGGAAGTCCATGCCATTCAGGCCCCCGGAACAAGTCACGGGCCGAGGCTTCTAATAGATGTTAAGTATACTTAACATCATGACTAGCTGGCGCCGCCTCCGAAGGGGCCTCGGCCTTACCCAGTCAGAGGTCGCGAAGGCGGCGGGTATCAGCCGGACGGCCCTTAGTCACATCGAGAGGGGGAGGTCAACACCTTCGTCGCAGACGGAGGAGTCCCTCCGCCGGGCGTTGGACCCGTTCGCGAACACCGTACGTCTCATCCATCCAAGAAGTCCCCAGAAGGCCGCGGAGACGCTCCGCGACATCGCCAGTGGGCAGGGGCTCCGCTACGCCCTGACCCTGGACGTGGCGGCCTGGCTCCTGACGGGGTACCAGACCCCCTCGGCGACCTGGGCCTACGTCCGGCCCCTGGAGGCGTGGACGGAAGAGGTCCTCGCCACGGGAGCGTCCCGGGCGTCGCCGACGGAGAGGGCCAACCTGCTCCTGCTCCGGGCGCCGGAGGAGGCCCTCGGGGGGACCGAGGTCCGAGGGTTCCGCCTGGTCCCGCTCCCCCGAATCGTGGCGGACGGCGCCCGGCTGGGGGGGCGACACGCCCTCGACGCGGCCCGCCTGTACTTGGAGTTCCCCGAGGCACGACGGCCGGGCCTCCGTCTCGACCCGGACGCTGTGGTCAAGGCGTGGGAGGAGACCGGCCCATGGAGGTAGAGGAGATTGTCCGGGCCATCGCGGCGCACCTCGGGAACCGGGCCCTCTTCATCGGCGGCGTGGCGGTGGAGGCCTACGTGGCCTACCGCCGGACCCACGACGTGGATGTCGTCGTCCGGGCGAGGGACCTTCACCAACTCCGGGATCTCTTGGACGGGGAGGGATTCCGGTACCGCGCCTCGCCCCACCTGGAGAAGCACATCTTCAAGGCCCCCGACCGGGGCGAGGTGGACGCCTACACGAGCCGCGTGGGAGAAGTGGAGGTCACGGAATCCCTCTTTGAGCGGGGCCGGACCCTACCCTACGCCGGCACGCGGATCAGGGTGGCAGGGTTCGAGGACCTCCTCTCCCTCAAGTTGGCCGCCGCCCGGGAGATGGACCTGGTGGATGCGGCCGTGCTGCTGTGGGAGAAGGGGGACGAGGTTGACACGGGGCTGCTGGAGGCCTTGGTTGGGCGGGAGACCCTCCGCGAGCTGGCTGGCGACATCGCCGAAGCGCTTCCTCCGGAGTACGGGTGGGTGGCACGCCAACGGTTGAAGGAGCGGGTCCGGCAACGGGGCTGGATGGACTAGGACTCTCTGCTGTATGCTGAAATCCTCAACATCTATATGCTCTGGTTCAGGGTACTGGCCTACGGGCTCGTAGGGTAGTGGACTATCCTTCCGGCCTTCGGAGCCGGGGACCTGGGTTCGAATCCCAGCGGGCCCGTCCTAGACCAAAAACACTGCGCGCAGGACTACTTTGGAATGAGAGAGGCCAGCATCTGATCT
>JAJISK010000109.1 GCA_022848785.1 Thermoplasmatota archaeon | reverse complement strand
CCAATTCCCAGCAGCTCCCGATTTGGAATGACTTGTCCCGCCCAGATGCTCGCCAGGGCGGACAGCGCAAGGGCGAGCCCGAGGAAAAACCGCCAGCGGACACCGCTCACGGTGTTGACGGCGGCCAACAGGATGCCGGTGAACAAGACAGTCAGCAACACCCAGCCCAAGGTCCCCGAGGGCAGGAGGGGCAGGATGATGAACGTGGAAACAGCGGACATGAGCAAGATCTGGTATGGACGTCGACGAATCTGCTCAATCATCCGAACCATTGGACCGCCAGCAGGCGGAGGCACCTAATCAGGTTTGCTCTGCCCTCACTCCCACGGACCGGGCGGCCCGGGGGATGGGCCCGGCCGGATTTCCAAGGGTCGTCCCTTTTGAACCAGCGACCACCTGGTTATGAGCCAGGCGCTCTGGCCAGGCTAAGCTACGGGCCCACCCGTTTCTCCATCATCGCTCGCCATCTTATAGATGCAGCGGCCCCCCTGACGCCGTCTCAGG
>JAJISK010000108.1 GCA_022848785.1 Thermoplasmatota archaeon | reverse complement strand
AGCGCCGAACTGCGACGACGGCAACGTCTGCACCGACGATTCGTGCAACCCGGCCGCGGGCTGCGTGAACACCGGCAACATCGCCCCGTGTGATGACGGAGACGCCTGCACCACAGCCGATACATGCTCACTCGGCATCTGTGTCGGCGGAGCAGCCCCCGACTGTGACGACGCCAACGTCTGTACTGACGACTCCTGCGACCCCGGCACGGGCTGCGTGAACACCGACAACATCGCCCCGTGTGATGACGGCGACGCCTGCACCACAGCCGACACCTGCGCGGTCGGCGTGTGCGTGGGCGGAGCAGCGCCCAACTGCGACGACGGCAACGTCTGTACCGACGATTCCTGCAACCCGGCTACGGGGTGCGTCAATGCGAACAACATCGCCCCGTGTGATGACGGCAATGCCTGCACCACGGCCGACACTTGCTCACTCGGAATCTGCGTCGGCGGGGCGGCGCCCAACTGCGATGACGTCAACGTCTGCACCGACGACTCCTGCAACC
>JAJISK010000107.1 GCA_022848785.1 Thermoplasmatota archaeon | reverse complement strand
TCTGCGATGCCGCTCACGGCCCGGTATTTCACGGCCCTCGGGCTGTTCCACGACCGGAAGACGGCGGCGATTGCCTCCCACAGCTGGCCAAGGGGGTCCTGGGGAAACGACCTCCCCTGGGCGTCGAAGACGCCTTTATAGGCCTCGAGGACGCCTCGCCAGGCGTCGCCGTCTAGCTCCGTATCGTCCTCTACCCCGGCGTAGGCCTTGGCTCCATCCAGGTGTTCCTCGAACAGGGAACGGTGTAGCCCCACGACGGTATCCCCGAACATGGAAAGGAGGCGGCGGTAGCTGTTGAGGGCGAACCCCTCATCTCCGGTTTGGCGCGCCAGCCCTTCGACCGTCTCGTCGTTCAACCCCAGGTTCAGAACGGTGTCCATCATCCCTGGCATGGAGACAGCACCCCCGGAGCGGACCGAGACGAGGAGGGGATTCTCTGGGTTTCCGAACTCTCGTCCCGATGCCTCTTCCAGCCTTCGAAGGTGTGTCTCAACCTCTCCCTTCAGGCCGGCAGGGA
>JAJISK010000106.1 GCA_022848785.1 Thermoplasmatota archaeon | reverse complement strand
AGGCGCGAACTCCCTACGCGCGCCCGGGGAAGGGGGGAATCCATGAACGATTAAGAACGGCGGCAGCGCGCCCGCAGCCTGGCCGAGGAGCGTCACAAGTTCCTATGGCACCTCGGCTGGTACGTCGCTGTCAACCTCGGGCTCGTTTTACTTTGGGTCCTCACGGGACTCCCCAACGTCGTCTTTTTCTGGCCCGTCTTTCCCCTGATCTTCTGGGGATTCTTCGTGGTCGTGCACTATCTGAGTGCTTACCGCAAGGTCGGGCGAGGTTGGGTGGCCAGAGAGACGGAGAAGATCCTCCGGGAGGAGGAGGGGCGGGGCCCCTGAGCCTTGGCTGTCGTTGGCGCGCTGATGTTCTGGTGGCCGTTGCGGTCAGACGGTGAATAAGCTATCCGCCGGCCCTCTCGTTAGCCCCGAGGGCGCCGGCCGCCCGCTTGAGGTTATATTCCCCTCCTCACCCGCATCACCCCTCCCTCTTCCATTGCCTCCGCGCCCTCCTCCTTGAGAAGATGCGGAA
>JAJISK010000105.1 GCA_022848785.1 Thermoplasmatota archaeon | reverse complement strand
GAACCAAGACCGGGAGGAGATTCCACCGCAGCATGGGTCTCTCCCTGAGGTCGAGCGATGACCCCTTAGATAATCCCTCCGGGAGGTCTCCTCGGAACGACGAAAGGACTCTCAGAGATGGACAACCACGAAGGTCGGCCCAGGCGCCGTTCGTCCCTCCAGCAGGGGATTTCACAAAGGAAAGGTCGAATGCGAGGGCGTCACGCTTTCTCCTTCCCCCCGGCCCGCCATCTCCAGATTAGCACGGCCGCAACGGCCGCAGGTCCTCCGAGGACTCCTCAGCCACCGTTTCCCGGGAACGGCCCGAGGGGGGCGGGGTCATGGGCCCCACGTCCTGGTCACAGGGTCCACCGGCTTCCTGGGGCGGCATGTGGTTCGGACGCTCGTGGGTGCGGGGCACACGGTCCGCTGTTTTCACCGCCCGACCTCCGACCTCGCCCCGCTGGTGGACCTCGCCGTGACCTTCGCGGAGGGGGACGTACTCGTCCCAGGAAGCCTGCACGCAGCGGTCGAAGGGATGGACGCGGTCATCCACCTG
>JAJISK010000104.1 GCA_022848785.1 Thermoplasmatota archaeon | reverse complement strand
CCTCCCCGGCACGCTCAGATAGCGGGAGGCTATCTTTCTTCGCCTGTCCCTCAATGTGCCCAGCAAACCAATTCCCAGCCGCAATCTTCTCGCTCACATCCTTTTGGGCGCTGACTGCCTCATCCGCCGCCTTTGCGTTGCGAATGTCCTCCTCACCCATTTCGTCTCACCTCTCCCCTTCGAGGGCCTTGAGTGCTTTATCGCGCCTCTCCTCGGCGCCCCGGTCCGGCAGAGGATTGCATGATTTGACGTTTGTGCAATTACGCTACCCAGGGTTTGCACACACTAGACGATAGCGGGCCTGCGGGGATTTGAACCCCGGTTCGGGGCTCCGGAGGCCCCTGTGATATCCATTGCAGTCCTGCACGCATTGCCTACAGGATAACTACACTACAGGCCCACGGAAGTCGGAATGAGACGACCCATTATAGTTTCTGCGAGGATGGATCGGCCCGCGACCAGGTATTGGGAACGGGATCTAATCCTTGGTCCAGTGCACCACGTTCTTGTGGTCGTTTCGGCAATAGACGGGCACCGCCTT
>JAJISK010000103.1 GCA_022848785.1 Thermoplasmatota archaeon | reverse complement strand
CGGGGAGCGTCCCTAGGAATGTTCGAGGAGGCCAGCTTTCGTATCCGGGACCTGAGCTTACGCCAGTTGTTCCTGGGCCTTGGCAAGGCCGTCGTCCCGCTGTCCATTGCCGGCGTGTACCTTGCCTACATCTTCACGCTGGGCGAGACCGGCCGCATTCTCCTCCCGCTCCTGGTCGCCTACTTCGTCCCCCCGTTCGGAAAGGAGTCCGTCATCCCCCTCGGGGTCTCCTTGGGCGTCCACCCGGCCCTCATGGCCTTCTCCGTCGCCATGGTGGACGTCCTGGTCGGCCTCTTTCTCCTGTGGAACTACAAGATCCTCTACTACGTCCCCATCCTGGGCAAGTGGGCCCTCAAGATGGAGGTGAAGGCGAAGCGGATGATCGACGAGGGGCGGGGATTCAGCAAGCTCGCCTACCTCGGTCTGGTCCTATTCGTCATCGTGCCCTTCCAGGGATCGGGGGCCGTCAGCGCGACGATCCTCGGTAAGATGAGCGGGATGGATGCCAAGAAGGTCTGGTCCGCCATCATCCTGGGGGCCT
>JAJISK010000102.1 GCA_022848785.1 Thermoplasmatota archaeon | reverse complement strand
CGATAGGAGTAGAGCCGGTACTCCCCGGATCGAAGCGATTCCCGGACCGCCTCCTCGATGGCAGGGTGAAGGGGAATCGTGTTCGTATTCTGACTCATCCAGACGACCTCATCCCGATGGGCATGTGCGAACGCAAAGAGGTCAACCGGAGCCTTGGCCATGACGGTCCCTAGGGGAGGATGGCCTTAGGGGTTGCGGACCGCCGCCGGCGCGGAGCGGGGGCATGGGCCGGCCCGGAGTCGAACCGGGGACCTCCGCCATGTCAAGGCGGTGTCATAACCAACTAGACCACCGGCCCGCCCCGTTGCCAACGGAGGAGGGGGCTTATCGGTTTGGGTCACGAGGCAGATTTTCTCGACTTCCCTTACGGAAACGGCAAGGTCGGCATGAGGCGATAGCCCGTGATGATGGCGATGAGCAGGGCCGCCGCTACCACGATGGCGACGAGTAGGACGATCTGGAACCGGGTGAGCTGAAGGCTGATCGCCACGGTCTCTGCCTCCGGGTGGATGGGACCGCTGGATACTGCGTCTTCCCGCTCAACGCTCCC
>JAJISK010000101.1 GCA_022848785.1 Thermoplasmatota archaeon | reverse complement strand
CGAGGCGCTTCTGCAGCTCCCACGTCTCCCTGTAGTCCTGGGTGCCCAGGTCGAGAACCGCGCACTGTTCCGTCATTTCTTCGGCAGGTGAATGGCCCGCCCCTCCACATCTTCCGCCGCCCCCATCAGGCTCTCGGGGAGGGTGGGATGCGGGTGGACGGTCAGGGCGATGTCCTCCGCCACGGCTCCCATTTCGATGGCCAGAGCGGCCTCGCTGATCAGGTCTGAGGCGTCGGGGCCGACAATCTCCACGCCGAGGACGAGCCCCGTGTCCTCCTCCGCGATGACCTTCACGAAGCCGTTGGCATCGCCCGTGGTCAGGGCCCGGCCGGAGGCAAGAAAGGGGAACTTCCCGACCTGGATGCGGATTCCCTCCGCTTTCGCGCCGTCTTCCGAGAGTCCGACCGTAGCGATCTCGGGGTCCGTGAAAATGGCGGCGGGCATCGCTCGGTAGTCCGCCTCGCTCGGCAGGCCGGCGATCACCTCGGCCGCCACGATGCCTTCCTTGGACGCCTTGTGGGCGAGGAACGGCACGCCGACGACGTCGCCGATGGCGT
>JAJISK010000100.1:346-562 GCA_022848785.1 Thermoplasmatota archaeon | reverse complement strand
GGACCCGGAGGAGGGCCGTGAGGGGGTTGATGCAGGCATTCACGATGGCCTTCAGCCAAAGCTCCGACCGGATGTCATCCACGCGGTGACTCGGCAGTCCGCTCTCGTTGAACGCCGCCACGACGTCGTCAGCGGCTTTGGGCCCGGTCCCTTCAAAGGGCCCGATGTAGGTGTCCCCCTCCCCCGCATGGTGGACCTCTCCCGGTCCCACCCAGG
>JAJISK010000100.1:0-336 GCA_022848785.1 Thermoplasmatota archaeon | reverse complement strand
CCGCCGCCAGGGTCTCCTCGTTGCCGAGGCCGTTCTGGAGGGACAGGAAGAGCGCGTTCCCCGTTAGGGGTCCGAGGGTTCGCGCTGCATCCTCGGTGTCGTAGGCCTTGACAGCGACGATGACCACGTCCGGGTCTGCGTCAGGGGGAATGCCCTCCACGGCCGCCGGCCTCGCAGTCAGCCGAGTCTTCCCTGTGATCCGCAACCCACGTTTGCGAATCGCCTCCACGTGGGCTTCCCGTCCCACGAGGACGGTCTCGTGTTGCTGAGAGAGAAGTCCCCCTACCAGGCTCCCCATAGCCCCGGCCCCAAACACCAGGAAGCGCACGGCGTTCC
>JAJISK010000010.1 GCA_022848785.1 Thermoplasmatota archaeon | reverse complement strand
GTCGCGCAGCGTTCTTCTGGAGAGGGTGGTTGGTGAGGAGGGGGCCGCCGTGGTGGACAGTCTGATTGGGACGGGGGCGACCATCGAGAGGGACGCCCTGGTCCGGGAATGCATCGTTGGGGACGGGGCCACGGTAGGGATCGGATCCCAACGCGTGGCGGAGCAGGTGGAGTCGTGACCCGCCTCTTTGGCACGAACGGGATTCGCGGGATTGTCGGAGAGGAGATGACGCCGGACCTCGCTCACCGCGTGGGCCGCGCCGCGGGCTTCCTCTGGCGGGGCCAGCCCGTAGCGGTGGGGAACGACACGAGGACCTCGGGCCCGATGCTCAAGGCCGCCCTCATCGCGGGCCTCACGGCCGCCGGGTGCCAGGTGTCTGACCTGGGCAGGTCGCCCTCGCCAGGGGTCCAGCTCTACGTCAAGGAGCACGATGTCGTTGGTGGCGTCATCGTGACCGCTTCCCACAATCCCCCGGAATTCAACGGTCTCAAAGTCCTGGATGCGGAGGGCATGGAGCTGCCTCGGACCACCGAGGAGGAGATCGAGCGCCTCTACTTCGAGAACGCCTTCGAGGCGCCTTCCTGGAATACCGTGGGCGAGGTCTATCGCGTGAGAGGCGCCAACCGCCGCTATCGGGACGCCATCCTCGAACAGGTGGATCGGGAGGCCATTCGGAAGCGTGCGTTCCGTGTCGTACTCGATTGCGCGAATGGAGCCTCGAGTTTCACGTCTCCGTACGTGCTGAGGGCCCTGGGCTGTCGGGTCCTCACGCTGAACGCCCAGCCCGACGGAACCTTTCCCGGGCATCCCCCGGAACCGCGCCCGGAGCACCTGGAGGAGATGACTGCCCTCGTGGGGGAGACCGGCGCGGATCTCGGGGCAGCGCATGACGGGGACGCGGATCGGGTGATCTTCGCGGACGAGGAGGGCGGGTATGTCTACGGGGACCGCTCCCTGGCCCTCGTGGCGGGTCATGTGGTCGCGAAGGCGGGAGGCGGCACCGTCGTGACGCCCGTGAGTTCTTCGAGCTGCGTCGAGGACGCGGTCCGGGCGGCGGGGGGCCAGGTGACGTACACGCCCGTGGGGGCTCCTCTCGTGGCCCGCAAGATGTTCGAGGTGCACGCCACCTTTGGCGGGGAGGAGAACGGGGGGCTCATCTTTCCTCAGCACCAATACACCCGGGATGGAGCCTTGGGTCTTGCGGTCATGCTGGAGATTCTCGCCTCGGGGATGGAAACCCTTTCGGCCCGCCTCCGAGAGCTTCCGACGTATCATCTCGTGAAGGGACGCCTGCCGTGTCCTCCCGGGAGCAGGGACGAAGTCATGGACGCCTTGGCCCGGCATGTCGCCGGTCGGAAGGTGGACCGGACGGACGGGCTCAAGGTCTTCTACGACGCAGGTTGGGTGCTGGTGCGTCCTTCGGGCACCGAAGCCATCATTCGAGTCTTCGCGGAAGGGAAGACACCCCGGGACGCCCAACGGCTCTACGATGAGGTGATGGGAACGCTGGAGGAGACCAAAGCCTCCCTCTGAGCGCCTCAGGCCGCGGGGACCAGCCATAGATAGAGGGCCAAGGCGAACACCGCTCCGAAGGTTGTGGCTATCAGGTTGACGGACTTCTTCGAGATGAGCCCCCGTTCCTCCAGGGTCGCCCCCGCGACGCTATCGACCTGGCATCCCAGGAAACCCACGACAATGGGAATTGCCAGGATGGCGGGTTGGATGGGGAAGGTCGGCGGCAGGTTCAAACCCAGCGGAATGAGCGTCAGGAAGATCCACGCCAGGAGGGCCGTGTAAAGCGCCGCCAGGAGGGCGGCCGCCTGTCCGAGGTAGGAGACGCCGCCGTTGGTCCCGGGCGGAACACGTTCCAAGGTCGTGATGCGGTAGGCATTCGGGGAGAGGACGCCGAGCTCGCTCGCCAGGGTATCGGACGCGGCGACCGCGATCGCGGAGACGAAGAGCAGCCCGGCGAGTTCCTTGGGGATGGCGTCGCTGATGCTCAGGACTGCGATGATCGTCGGGACCAAGCCGTTGGCCAACACGTTGCCCCAGCGGCGTTCTCCCCGGACCCCTTCTTGCGCGCCTAACCTCTCCTTTGCCTCGAACCGGTACCGTGTCGCGACGAAACTTGTCAGGAGGAAGAGCAGGAGCAGGAAGAGCCAGAGGATGTCCCCGAAGATGCCGATCGTAAAACCCACGGCGAACGCGGCCAGCGAGCCATCCCAGGTGAGGACCCCCTTGTAGTAGGCCAGCGCGGAGAGCGCGGTGGTCAGGAGGGTCGTCACGAGGATGACCTCGAGGGTAACCATCGCGAGGCCATGCCGCCGGTTCCCTACTTAGCTTTGTCTGCCCGGTTTTAGCCCCAGCGATCCAGGCGACTCTGCCCACGGGACGCCGCACCCTCCTCCAGCCGGCGGACGGCCGTTCGGACCCGTTCCGCCGAGAAGTCGAATCCCTGGCAAAGGAACTCCACGATACCATCCCCATCCGGTTCCTCCCATGCGAGCTCGTAGTCGTCCGTGACGTCCGGTTCCAGGAAGATACGGCGGACTTCCTCGAAGTTCTCCATGTCCAGGTTCGCGGCCGCCAGGGCCGTCTCCAGGTCGCCGTGCTCCCGAATCAGCTTCAGAGCCTTCTTGGGACCGATGCCCTTGATCCCGTCATTGAAGTCCGTTCCGATGAGGAGCGCCATGTCGACGAGTTGCTCCCGGCTCAAACCGAGGGATTCCAGGTTCTCCGCGAGGCGAATGAGCTCGATCTGGACCGTGACGTACTCGTTCCGCCGGGGAAGCTTGCGCCGGCCCGAGAGGGCGAGGTTCTTCACCAGGCGGCTCGAGCCAAAGAGGAGCGCGTCGTAGTCCTGTGAGCCCGTGGCCCAGGCGTCCCCCTTCTGGACCATGTGGCTGGCCTGGGCCTCCCCGTCGGAGGGGGCTTGGACCATGGGGACGCCCATGAGTCCGAGGAGCTCATGGGCACTGTCGAGCATGGGGTCGGTCAGCCGCACCGCCTGCTGTGCCTTGCGTCGGGCCCGCTCCAGATCGCCGGCCTCGCGTGCCTCCTGCCATTCGACCTCGGCTCGGGCCCGGATGCCGGATCGGACCCGCAGGACCCCGAGCTTGAGGGGGTGGGGGGCGCCGTCGAAGACGAAGATGGGGTGCGTCCCCTGCTGGAGGATGCGGGAGGTTCGGTACATGAGTCCGCTCAAGTGGGAGGTGACCCGTCCTTGGCGGTCCATGAGCGGGGTCCCGTCGGGCTGGCGGATGATGGAGAGAAACTGGTAGAGGACGTTGTAGGCGTCGATGGCGATGACCTTCCCCCGAAAGTCCTTCAGTCGCTGGGGAGTGGAGCTCAGGAGGACTCCGAGGTCGACGCCCATCGCCAGGCCGGAGGAGCCATCGAGGCGCTAAGAGCTTTCCCCCGAGGGGAGAATCCCAATGGTGAAGCTCTCCTCGCTGATCTCCACGTCCGCGATGTAACCCTCCTCCCCCGCGTCGGAGACGAATCGCAGGTCCTTGGCGTTGGCCTCCCCCATGACGTACTTCTTCTGCTTGCCTAGGAGCATGCGGAGGCGTTCGGGGGCCACCAACTGGATGACGACGGGATCCGAGTCCTCAAGCTCGAGGTCCTTCCGTGCCTCCATGACGATCTTCACGATCTCGTTGGCGAAGCCCTCCGCCTCCTCCTCCTCGGTCAGGCGGGTGTCCATGAAGATCACCCCGGCGCCAAAATCCTGGACCACGACGTAGGGGGGAACGACCGCCTGAAAGCTCACCATGTCCCCGTCGATCTTGATGATTTGGCCTTCGATGCCCATCTCGTAGCCCCCCTTGTCGATGCCCGCTTTGATCTTCCAGGGATCCTGAGACATGAGGATGAGCTGGATCTTGCCCGTCCAGGTTCGATAGGCCTCCTCCAGGGCGTCCTCGTCGATGGTCATCTTCAGGTTCACCCCGTGCCAGATTTCCCCGGCCTCGAGGACATCGATCTCCCGGGCGTTGGCGTGGCTGAGAATCATCGTCTTGAAATTCTCCGCGGCGGCCGCCACGTTGGGCGTTCTCGCGCGGATGGCGATCCGCGGCACGGGCCAGTGGAACTCCAGCCCCGCCTTCCCGCGTGCCTTGCGAACCGCCTTGTCGATCTCCTTCACGATCTCGATGAATTCCCTCAACGACTCGTCGTCGAGCTCCACCGTGAACACGCCCTCCTCCCCCTTCGGCCGCTCGGTGGGGGAGGGCTCCCCCTCGACGTCCTTGGGACCGAGGGCCGTCCGAACGGCGGCGAGACCCCCGACGGGCCCCTTCTCGATCAGGGCCTTCTCCACGGCCGGCATCATGGCTTTCACGCGGGCCTTCCGCTCCTTCGCGACCAGGCCCTCCAACAGGTCCTCGGTGATGGGGCTGGAGGCCAGGGCTCCCAGATCCGCACCCTTGGCCTGGGACACGAGGAGGGCCTTGCGCACGATCTCTCGGAGCCCTTCCAGGGTCTCGGGATCATCCTGCCAGTCGGCTAGGTCGTTCCCGAACCGGTCCTCGGCTTCGTAAAGGAGCTGGATCAGATAGAGCGGCAAGAGTTCGGGCTCTTTCCCCACGACGATGGTCCCGAGGTAGCAGTGCTCTCCGCGTTCGAGGAGAATCTGGCTGTCTCCGAAGTCCATGCGCCTGATGCCGACGCGCTCCTTGCTCGTGTAGGCGTCCGCCAGGAACTCCTGAACTCCCTGGATCATGGACGTGAAGAGGTCCTCGTCGAGTTCCTCTCGGAACTTCTGGCTCTCGTGGACGAGCACCTTCCCGCCCGGGAGGAAGAGCAGGGCGTCCTCCACGGCGTATGTCCCCTTCCGTGCAACGTTGACGTCGCGGATGTAGTGAGCGACGTAGGGGGCGTCATCCAAGAGGCGCGCGTAGCTCAAACGCGCGTCCGCCAGGGTCGCTCCTGCCTTCGTAGGGCGAAGGCCCACCGTGAGTCGCTTGCTCTCTCCCGGGCCGAGCCCGTCGACCTCCGTGGACCCCTTGACCTCCATGTCGTCCCCGAACTCGATGGAGACGTCCTTGGCGGCCCAGGTCCCCTTGTTGGTCAGTTCCAGCTCGTAGCGTGACCAGGTCCCCATCTGAAGGTGCGGGAGGGTCCCTTCCAGATGGACCTCGGGTTCCCTTCCCTCGAACTCCCCTTGGAGGGGGGCCCGAACGGCCTCGCGAGCCTGGGGGAGCAGGACGTCGAGTTCGTCGACGTCCTCGCGTTCCATGGCCTCCGTCGCCCGGGCCACGATGGCCTTCGCCCCCTCTGGGATCAGCCCCTGGGTCGACGCCTTCTCGGACATCTCCGAGAGGTCCTCGAGTTCCTCCCGGTGGCGCTTGAGGAGGTAGGTCCTCTTCAGGTCTCGCGCTTCCTCGTGGGCGGACTCCAGGTGTTGGGCCACCTGCCCGAGCTTGCCCTTCTCCCACGCGGACTGAGCCGCCCCCAACGTCTCTTTCAGGTCGCTCACGTCAGCGCCTTCCCGCTCGAGGGTGTCGACCGTGCGGGATAGCCGTTCGACGGTGGACTCGACCTCCGAGGCCAGAACCTCATTCTTCAGGGCCGAGACCGTGTCGTCCAAGGTCGAAATGACCCGAGCCGCCTCCCCATAGTCTCCCATCTCCAGGGCGGCCTGGGCCTGCGCCAGATCCTCCGCTCCCCCCTCGACGCCGTGACCCAGGAGAGAGAGTCCCCCCAGGTCCTCGCTCAACGCCTTCACCCCCGCGTCCATCTTCTTCTGGAGATCCTGCTGGGTGGCGAGGGCTTTCTCCACGGCATCCTCGATGAGGCTCCACGCATGCTGGACGTCGTGTTCGACGGCCTCGCGAGCCTTCTCCAGGAGCGACTCCGGCTCGGAGAGATCCAGGCCAAAGGCCTTCCCGCCTCGAATCAATTTCATGGCCTCGCCGAGGGCCGACTCCGTGCCCTCGGGGTCCGCGAGCCAGCCCTCTTTCGTGAAGTAGCACAGCTTGCGGCAGAAGTCCTCGATTCCCTCCAGCTCGCTTAAGAGGCCGCTCCACTTCGTGAGTTTTTTGCCGAACTTGCGCTCGATCTCGTTGATGAGCTCGACCATGTAGAGGGAGAGCAGATCGGGCTCCTCGCCCAGCAGCACGGCGGCCAGGTAGACTTGGGGACCTCGCTCGATGACGATGCGGCTATCGCCGAACTCCAGGCGCTTGAGGCCCACCTTGGTCCGGGCCCGGAAGGAATCCTTGACGAATTCTTGGACCACCGTGAGCATCCCGCTGAAGACGTCCTCATCGATCTCATCCTCGATCTTGCGGGTCTGGTGGCTGATGAGTCGCCCATCTGCGTGCACGAGGAAGGCGTCCTCCACCAGGTAGGTGCCCGACGGGTACGCATCCACGGAGGCGGCCTCCGTGATGTGAACCTCCTTCCCATCCAAGGCTCCGCGGTACGTGATGTCGACCTCCAGGGGGATGCGACCGGGGCCGCGGGTCTTTACATCGGCGGCGATGAGGCGGTTTTCGCGGGGGCCGAGGCGTCGAACGGGCTCGAGTCCCCTGACCTCGACGTCCCCTCGCACACGAAGGTTCACGTCACTGGCAGGGGTCTTCCCCTTGTTCGTCACGTAGAACTCAAACCGGGCCCACTTCCCCTCTTCCAGGCCCTTCTGTGGGATGTCGAGCTGGAGAATGGGTCGTGCCTCCGGAGGCAGGCCCCTCGCCACGCTTCGGACGAGATCGCGCGCGTGGCCCACGGTGGCGAGGGAGCCGCCGGGATCGTCCTTGAGGAGGCGCTTCGCCTCGGATACCGCCACCTTCGCGTCCGCGACGTCGAGCCCGAACTTTTCTGCCAGCGTGATGCTCTTGGCTACCTCCTTAAGCGCAGCCTGGGCCGCCGGCGCTCCGTCGGCACCGAGCTTGGTGCGGGCGGCCGCAAGCAGGTCCTCCATCCCGGCCGTGTCCCCCGCTTCCCACGAGGATTCGACCCTTTCCAGAATCTCCAGGGCGTCCTCCACGGAGACGGTGTCCTCCCTGGTCTTCCGGTCCGCTCGCGTTGCCAAGGAGGAACCCTGGAGGTCTTTGAGGATCTGGGATACGCCCTGGGTCAGGGCCAGGGCCCGTGCCTGTTCCCCCGTCTTGGCGGCCTCGCAGGCCTCCTCTAGCAGGGTGTTGGCCCGCTCCAGGCGGATGCCGGGTCCCTCGAGACTCCGGAGTTGCGCCTGGAGTTCCTCGACGACCTCGTCCATGTTCGCCAACTTCGCCTTGATCCGCGTGTCGTCGACGATGTCCTCGATGACCTTGCAGTACTCGAGCGCCTCCACGTAGCGGTTCGACTTGAGGGACTCTTGGGCCGTCGCGTAGACGTTCTCCCCGCGGGGGACGGAGAGCCCTTCGGCCTTGGCTTGCTCTAGCCGCCTACCGACGCTCTTGAGGAGGTCCTTGGCCGCGATCTCGAGGCCTCTCGCGAGGCCGTTGGCGACCTCCTCGAGGCCGGCCAACTTCCCATCCGCTCTCTCGAAATCCGCCTCGGCCAAGGACTCCTCGACCTGCTCCAACACGATCTCGGACCCCTCGATGGAGATGTCCGCCCGACGGAGATCCCGGAGGACCTCCTTGAGATGGAAGAGGCGTTCCTGGAAAGCGAGGATCTTGCGGGTCACGTCGCCGCGGGCCTCGTCCTTGGCCCGCTCCTTCTGGGACCGCGTCTTCCGCTCGGCGATGCGGGCTACCTCGATGGCCTCGTCGAAGCGTTTCTCCTCGAAGAGCTCCTGGGCCGTGAGAACCATGTCCCGGACTTCGGGCATCGGCTTCCAATTCTTCTCCGCCCTCTTCAGCTGACTCCGAGCCGAGGCGATGAACTCGTGGGCGGCCCGCCCCAGGTCGCTCTGGATGGCCCCCGCGGTCTCCTCCAGTTCCTCCAGAAGGGGGCCCGCCTTGGCGAGCTCGTTCTCCTGTAAGGCGGCCACCGCCTGGTGGAACGTTTCATGTGAGTCGCTCACGTCGATGCCGGCCTTCCAGAGGCTCTCCAGGATTCCCTTCACACGGGCCGTCAGTTCCGAAAGGCGCGCCAACTCGTCCGCTTGCGTCTCGGCGAGGCGTTGGGCTTCGCGAGTCTGGGCCTCGGCGACCTTCACCTCCAGACCCTGGGCCTCCTCGAGGGCCTCCGTGAGGGAATCCTTCTTCAGGGCCTTCTGCAGCTTGGTCAAGGCATCTCGGAACTCCCCCGATTCCTCCAGGTCCTGGAGTTCCTGGATGATGCGCTCCAGTTCTCCCAGGCGGGTGCCGATGTGTTTCTTGAGTGCGACCTTTAGGCTGCTCTCCAACTCGCTAACGACTCGGAGAAGGACCTGGAGGTCCTCGACCTCCTTCTTCCCCAACGCCTCCTCGGCCCGATCCACGACGTCGTCCAAGGCCTCGTGATCGATCTCCGCCCGGCCGAGGAGGGCCGCAAACTCCCGTGCCGTGCCCAGTTTCTCCTTCGCCTCCTTCAGGGCGGCGGTGGACCGCATCGCCTGGAGTTCCTTCTCGGCGATCTTGTCGAAGTGCTTCAGGCGGGCCTCCTTGCACGACTCCAGCCCCAGGTTTGCCAGGTCGAGGGCCTGGAGGGCATCCCCCTCGGTCAAGGCCGTTTCTGCCCGGTCACGGAACGCGCGCGCCTTGGGCACGCCGACCTCCAGGCGATCCAGACTCGTCAGCTCCGTCTTTAGGTCCTCGAGCGCCCGCAGGGCGGCCGCGGCCAGGACCTGCTTGAGACCCTCGGTGACCTCCTCCGCCTTCGTGAGGAGGTCGTCCGCTTCTCTGATTCGCTGGTCCTTGAGGGCCTCCCCCGCCTTCTCGAGCAGGCCTGCCGCCGCGCTGACCGCAATGCCCGCAACCGTGAGCTCAGCCTGGGTCGTTCGAAGGCCTGCCATGCGCCGAATCAGCTTGTTCTCCCGCTTCGTGGCCTCGGCCTCGAATTTCGCCTCGATCAGGGTCTCGATCTCGGTGTGGCTTCCCTTGCTGAGGGCCTTCTCCACCTGCACGAGGAGTTCCCGTGCCCCGGTCGCGCTGACACCCCCCTTGCCGGCCTTCTCCACGAGCATCTCGACGGTGTTCAGGACGAGTTCCCGTTCTCGCTCCCGTCGCGCCTTGCTGGTCTCCCGCTGGGCGCGACCCCAGGCCCGTCGGAAGGCGGGCCAGTTGCCCGACGCCAACGCTTCCTCTGCCTGAGTGGCCGCCTCCGCCGCCTTCGTGGGATCGGCCTTCATGGCGTGCAGGTCCTCGATCTCGGTCTTCAGGAGGTCCATCGTTTCCCGCGCCTTCCGGAAGCGAGCCGCCTCCTTCCCGAGGGCGTTCGCCTTCCGGAGGTGTTTTTTGATCTCACCAAACTTCCCGTCCCCGAGGGCCCTCCAAGCCTCCTCCAGGACGGAAATGGTTTCGGCTAGGTTCGACCCCTCGGCGGCCTCCGCCTCGAGGGCCTTCTCGACCTTCCGAATCGCGTCCTCTCCGATCCGAGTCTTACGAGCTCGTTCGGCAAATTCGCGCGCGGTCCGTGTCCACTTCTGGGCGTCGGCGTAGACCCCGATCTTCAGGGCCTTCTCGGCCTGCCGGAGGTGCTCTTTCCCTTCGCTTACGTCGGCCCCGCGGTCGGCGGCCTGCTGGAGCTTTCGTTCGACGCTTCCGATGAGGTCCACGGCGCGGGCGTACTTCCGGGCGTAATCTGCGGCCCGGCTCGCGGTTCCTGCGAGTTCGTTCGCCTTATCGAAGTCCGCCCCCTGGAGGGCTTCCTCCGCCTTCTGCAGGAATTCCTGGGCCTTCTCGATCTGACCGCCCCGCTCACGCGCATAGCCGATGCGCTTCCGGGCGGCCCCCAGACGCTTCCATGCCTTGCCGGCGTGTCCCGTAAGCTTCAGGCCCCGCGTCGCCCCCTGGAGGGCCTGGGACATGTTTCGGAAGTCGTCCCGCTCGACCCGCGCCGCCAGGGCGTCGACCTTCTCCTGGGCCGTGGCCGCGTCCATGCCCGCCCCCTCCGCGATCTCCAACCTGAGTTTCGCTTCGCTGATTTTTTCGCGCCATGTTGCACGCGCTTTCGCGAGGTCCAACCCCTTCTTCAGGCCCTGGCCGAGGCGGGCCGCTTCCTGGGGGTCGTCGTTCTCCAAGGCCTTCTGGGCCTTCGTGAGGAGGGCTCGACCGCGGTGATCGTCAAAACCTTCGGGCGACGATTCCATCTCTCGGGCCGACGCCTCGAGGAGTCGCTCGGCTTCCGCCCGTCCCGCCTTCTTCGGCCGTGTCTTGACGCCTGCGCCGCAGAAGGAACACGCCTGCGTCGCTTCGATAACGGAGGCGTCGCAGAGCGGGCAGGAGGTCAATGTACCGACTCCCGGAGGGTACCGGGCGATTAGGGGCCAGGTACGAGTATAAAAGTGACCACTTCGTTATCAAGCTCGATACACGGGCCACCCCGCTCCTCTCATGACAGCAGGGGGCCCATCAGGGTGAGGGCCAATCCCATCCACACGATCATGGCGATGGTCAGGACGATGCCCACCAGATCGAAGAGGACGTTGAACAGGATCACGAGCAAGGGCGCCACCACGCCGATCAGGACGTAGAGCAGAGTTCGAAGCCCGGGTTCCAAAGCGACCCTCACGGGGGGGGCTCGAGCCCGTCTTCGGCGCTCTTCCGAATCTTGGCGATGTTGGAGCCCACGCGGCCCTCATAGATCCCGGTACCGGCGACGATCACGCGGGCTCCCGCCCGGGCGGCCATCCCGGCCGTCACGCCATCAATGCCTCCATCCACCTCCAGCTCAATGTGGAGTCCTTCCTCATCCAAGAACTCCCGCGCCTCTTCCACCTTCGGCAGGACCTCGCTCATGAAGGCCTGGCCGCCAAACCCCGGCTCCACGGTCATGACCAGGAGGAGGTCCAAGTCGCGCAGCAAGGGCTTGGCCGCTTCCAACGTCGTATTGGGCTTGATGGCCAACCCCGGCCGGCTTCCGTGATCCCGGATGGCGGCCAGGGTCTCCTCGGGCTCCTCCTCGGCCTCGAGGTGAATGGTCATGATGTTCGCCCCCGCCTCGGCGAATTCCCTCACATAACGCCCGGGTCGCTGAATCATCAGGTGCACGTCGAAGGGGAGATCGGTGTGAGGCCGAAGGGCGGCGATCACCAGGGGCCCGATGGTGATGTTGGGGACAAACAGGCCGTCCATCACGTCAATGTGGACGTAGTCGGCCCCCCCTCGTTCCGCCCGCTTCACCTCTTCCCCCAGCCGGCTGAAGTCCGCCGCGAGGATGGAGGGGGCGATCTTGATCATCCGGCGACCATAGGCCGGGCGCCTTTAAGCCCTACCCCCCTCGCGAAGATTCAAGTCGGACCCGCGCCTGAGGAGCGCCGAATCGATTGGAGCGCATCCACGTCCTCAAGGCACTCGCCATCTTCTTCGTCTCGCTCGGGGTGGCCGTCATCGTAGGTCTCAGCCTCGGGACTTTTGTTCCCCCGGAGGCCTGCACCTTCCCCGTCGTCATCGATCGGACGAGCACGGGAGAGGGCGTGCAGATGGCGGTGACGCAAGTGGAAGGGAGCTACCTGGTGGCGGCCATCGGCTACAAGGCCATCGTCCTGGACACCGAGGAGGGACGGGTCATCCAGGAGGGGAACCTGACGGACCTCTCGCCGGGGACTCCCGGCCTCTCCTTCCACCCGATGGACGCCAACACGGCGTTCCTCCAGGCGGGGGACGTCTTCCGGATGAACCTGGAAGGGGAGGTCCACCTCATCCTCCTGGACGAGAGGGGCACCCCCATCGGCTGGACTCTCGGGTGCGAGATCTGAGCCCCCACCCCAATTCTTAATTAGCCCACCTCTCTAGGGCCCCCCCGACTGCGGGGGTTGGAACAGCGATGGGCTTGGACCAGGCCCTCATCGACGAGTTGGATGAGAGGGCTCGGGTGCTTCGGGTGCACGTCGTCAAGATGACCCACGCCGCGGGCTCCGGTCACCCCGGAGGCTCTCTCTCCGCCGCCGACGTCATCGCGGCTCTGTACTTCCACATCCTCCGCCTGGACCCGAAGGATCCCTCCTGGGTGGACCGGGACCGCTTCGTCCTCAGCAAGGGCCACGGCTGCCCCGTGCTCTACGCCGCGCTCGCGGAGCGCGGCTTCTTCCCCGTGGACGATCTCGTGACGCTCCGAAAGCTCGGCAGCCACCTCCAGGGCCACCCGGAGTACGGGAGCACGCCTGGGATCGAGGCGCCGGCGGGCGCCGAGGGCCAGGGTCTGAGCATCTCCATCGGCATGGCCCTGGCGGGCCGTTTGGACGGGCGGGACTACCACGTCTACGCCATGTTGGGGGACGGGGAGAACGACGTCGGACAGACGTGGGAGGCCGCCATGGCGGGGGCCAACTTCAAGCTGGACAACCTGACGGCCATCCTCGACCGGAACCAGCTCCAGCAGGAGCGGCGGACGGAGGACATCATGCCGCTGGAGCCCCTCGCGGACAAGTGGCGCGCCTTCGGGTGGAACGTCCTGGAGATCGACGGCCACGACATGGAGTCCATCCTGGGGGCCCTCTACGAGGCCCGCACGACGCACGGCCGGCCGACGATGATTGTCGCCCAGACGGTGAAGGGGAAAGGCGTAAGCTTCATGGAAAACGTCCTCCGGTTCCACGGCACGGCCCCGACCGACGAGGAGCTCGAGCAGGCGCTGAGCGAGCTGGGGGAGCCGTCGTGAACTCGAAGCCCTGGAAGATGGAGTCCATGCGGAACCACTTCGGCCAGGCCCTGGTGGATCTCGGCCGGAAACGGGACGATATCGTCGTCCTGGGCGCCGATACCACGGAGTCGCTGAAGACCTCCCTCTTCGGCGAAGCGTTCCCCGACCGGTTGTTCAACGTCGGCATCGCGGAACAGAACATGGTGGCGATCGCCGCCGGGTTCGCCATGAGCGGGAAGGTGGCCTTTGCGTGCACCTACTCCGTCTTCGGGACCTCCCAGGTGTACAACATCATCCGGCAATCCGTCGCCTACCCCGACCTTCCCGTCAAGATCTTTTGCAGTCACGCCGGACTCACCGTCGGCCCCGACGGGGCGACCCACCAGATGAACGAGGACGTGGGCCTCTTGCGGGCTCTTCCGAACATGAAGGTCCTCGTCCCCTGCGACGCGCTGGAGGTGGGGAAGGCCGTCTACCTGGCCGCGGAGGTCCCGGGACCCCTCTACTGCCGCTTCAGCCGGGCCAAGTTCCCCGTGCTCACGGCGCCCGAGGACCCCTTCGCGCTGGGGAAGGCGACGGTCATGCGGGACGGGGACGACGTGGCCCTCGTCGCCACCGGGATCATGGTATCCCGCGCGCTGGAGGCGGCCGAGGAGTTGGCGACGCAGGGAGTGGATGCCCGTGTGGTGAACAACAGCAGCGTGAAGCCCCTGGACCGGGAGACGCTGCTCAAGGCGGCTCGGGACACGGGTGCGGTGGTCACGGCCGAGGAGCATACGGTCCTCGGGGGGATGGGCAGCGCGGTCTCGGAACTCCTGGCCCAGGAGTATCCTGTCCCCATGCAGATCATCGGAGTCCCCGACATCTTCGGGGAGAGTGGAGACGGCTTCGCGGTCCTGGACAAGTACGGACTGACCGCGGAAAGCATGATTAAGGCGGCCATGCATGTGTTGTCGAGCAAGGAGGCGGTCGCCT
>JAJISK010000001.1 GCA_022848785.1 Thermoplasmatota archaeon | reverse complement strand
TGAACTTGGGACTGGCAGGGGCCCAAGAGGGGTATTCCGCGGCCATCTTCCATCTCGCGAATCACTCCTTCTTCAAAGCCCTCCTCTTTCTCGGGGCCGGCAGCGTCATTCATGCGCTGGCCACCAACGACATGCGGAAGATGGGAGGCCTCCATAAGCGGATGCGAATCACCTCCCTCGCCATGCTGGTGGCGGCCCTCTCCATCGCCGGGGTCCCGCCTTTAAGCGGCTTTTGGAGCAAGGACGAGATTCTGGCCGCGACCTTCGCTGCTTCCGCCGGGAACCAGCTGTTCTTCTGGATGTGGCTGCTCGGGATCCTGACCGTCTTCATGACGGCCTTCTACATGTTCCGCCTCTGGTTCATGACCTTCTGGGGGAAGCCGCGATGGGAGAATGAGCCCCACGAGTCGCCCCGTGTGATGACGGCCCCGCTGATGATCTTGGCCGTTGTTGCGGTCGGGTCGGGCCTCGTGATCTTCCCTCTGGGAGGTTTCGGGAATCTCATCTACCCGCTCGTGGCGGGGGCCCACGCCGAGTTCACGGCCCCGCTGGACATCCTGATCAGAACCTTCGCGGGTCCCAGCAGCTTCCTCACCTACATCTCCCTCCTCGGCGTCGCCGCGGGCCTCGGATGGGCGACCCTCATCTATCGCATGGGGGCCATCTCCCCCGACTCCCTGACGGCGGGGCCGGGGCGTCGAGCCCTTCATACGCTCCTCGAAAGGCGCTACTACATCGACGATGCCTACGACGCCTTTGGGCGTCGCTTCGTCCTCGGCATCGCGCGGGTCAGCGATTGGTTCGACAGGAACATCGTTGACGGTCTGGTCAACCTGGTGGCGCGCTTGACCCTCTGGGCGGCCCGCGGAACGGACCTGGTGGACCGGCGCGTGGTGGATGGCGTGGTGAACAGCATCAGCCTCCAGACCCTCCGGGGCGGCCGGACCCTTCGCCGGGGACAGACGGGCCAAGTCCAGAACTACGTCGCGGTCATCGTCATTGGCGCTGTCGTTGTCCTCTTCCTGATTCAGATCGTCTTCCCGCTCCTGGGGGTGCCCTAGATGGTCGCCATCCCGCTCATCAGCCTCATCCTGGCCATCCCGGCCATCGGCGCGGTCCTGACCCTCGTCGGGCCATGGAGCCGCGCGCAGGCGCGGCGCGTGGCGATCCTGTTTTCAGGTATCACCCTCGCCTTCGCCTTCGTCCTCCTCCTGCAGTTCGTCGCCCCGGTTATCGACCTAGGCCTGCCCACAGACCCCTCGGGGATCTACGGGGCCTTCGAGGAATACACCTGGTTCCAGATCTTTGACTTCTCCGTCCAGTATCGGGTCGGCGTCGACGGCCTCTCGCTCCCCCTCGTCTTCCTGGCGGCCTTGCTCCTCCTCGTCGCCGTCATCTACCCCATGGAGACGGACTTCAAGCCGAAGGGGTACTACGCCCTCCTCCAGATGATCAGCCTCGCCCTGATCGGGGTCTTCGTCTCCTTGGATTTCCTGGAATTCTTCGTGTTCTGGGAGCTCGTCCTCTTCCCGATGTACTTCCTCATCGGGATCTGGGGCGGGCCGAACAGACACCACGCGGCCATCAAATTCCTGATCTACACCCACGTGGGCGGTTTGGTCATGCTCCTGGGCATATTCGCCCTCGCCTTCCAGACCGGCACTCTCAACATGATCGAGATTGCCCGGCTGGCCCCCATCCTCCCCCTCGCCACGCAGGTTCCCATTTTCCTGGCCTTCCTCTTTGGCTTCGGCGTGAAACTCCCGATGGTGCCCTTCCACACCTGGCTACCAGATGCCCATGTCGAAGCACCTACGGCCGGGTCCATCATCCTGGCGGGGGTCCTACTCAAGATGGGGGGATACGGGATCTTTCGCATCGCGTACTCCATGCTCCCCCAGGCCGCCGTGAACCTCTGGTGGCTCGTGGCCGCCCTCGGCGTGGCCAGCATGATTTACGCCTCCATGGTCTGCCTCGTCCAGGTCGACCTGAAGCGCCTCATCGCCTACTCCAGCATCGGCCACATGGGCTTCGTTCTCCTCGGGGCGTCCACCTTCACCGCCATCGGCATGTCGGGGGCCATCTTCCAGCTCTTCAACCACGGCCTCATCGCCGCCGTCCTGTTCATGCTCGCCGGCTCGGTAAAGCACGCGACTGGGAGTCGGGAGATTCCCCACCTGCGGGGGTTGGGCAGCAAGATGCCCATCTTTACCTTCCTCCTCATCATCGGCTTCCTGGCCTCCCTCGGCCTGCCCGGGTTCAACAGCTTCATCAGCGAGTTCATGGTCTTTGCTGGGACCTACCAAGGCCTGCCGGGCGAGACGAAGAAACTCATCGTCATCCCCCTGCTCGCGCTCGTCCTCACCGGAGCCTATTACCTGTGGACCATGCACCGCGTTCTCCTCGGGCGCTTCAGCCCCACCCTGGGGAAGGTCCGCGATCTGCGCGCATCGGAGTACCTGCCCATGGCCGTCGTCGTCGTCTTCATCTTCCTCTCGGCCTTCCTCCCCGCCCTCTGGCTGGGCCTGATCTCTTCCTTCAGTGGCGGCATCGCGCAGTCCCTCGTGGCGGCCTTAGGAGGCGGCTGACGTGGCGGCCTTCCCCATCCTCGGCCTGGCCCTCTTTCTCCCCGCGGTCGCGGCCATCCTCGTGTATCTCTTCGCCCGTCGCGACGAGACGGCGCGGCTCGCAGCGCTCATCGCGTCCCTGGTTCCCCTGGCCGTGTCCGTGTACCTGCTGATCGGGTTCCTCCGCCCCGACCTCATCCCCCTCGCCCTGGATCCGATTCAGGGGCGCTACCGGGCGTTCGAGGAGGCGTCTTGGATTCCCCAGATCAACGTCTTCTACCGCCTCGCGGTCGACGAGCTGTCCTTCTCCCTGGTCCTCCTCACGACCATCCTTGTCCCCCTCTCCATGATCTACTCCTGGGACCAGAAGAAGCGGGTCCCCGAGTTCTTCGCCCTCCTTCTGCTGATGGAGACCACGATGCTGGGCGTCTTCATGTCGTTGGACTTCTTCCTGTTCTTCGTCTTCTGGGAGCTCCAGCTCGTCCCCATGTACTTCCTCATCGCCGTCTGGGGCGGGTCCCGGAGGCGATACGCCTCCATCAAGTTCTTCCTCTTCACCCAGGCAGCCAGCCTGCTGGTCCTCCTGGGGATCTTCGTGTTCTACTTCTACATGGGCACCGGGGTCGACGCCTTCAACATGATCGCGATCATCGAGACGGGCCCCATCCCCATCGGCGTCGTCCAGGACCTCCTGTTCGTCGCCCTTCTCATCGGGTTCGGGACGAAGTTGCCCATGGTCCCGCTGCACACCTGGCTTCCCGACGCCCACGTCGAGGCTCCCACGGCCGGCTCCGTGCTCTTGGCTGGCGTGCTGTTGAAGATGGGAGCATACGGGCTCATTCGAGTCAACGTGCAGATGATACCCGAAGCGTCCACGTCGCTGTTCTGGGTCTTCGCGGTCATCGGCACGATCAGCATCCTCTACGGGGCCATCGTCTCCCTCGCTCAGGACGACCTCAAGCGACTCGTGGCGAACTCGAGCATCAGCCATATGGGCATCGTCATGCTCGGCATCGGCGCCTCCATGTACGCCTTCAACAACGGCTCACCCGGCGTCATGGGCATCAGCGGAGCCATCTTCCAGATGTTTGCCCACGGGCTCATCTCGGCGGCCCTCTTCATGCTCGCGGGCTCCGTCCTTCACCGCCTGGGCACCCGCAACCTCTCCGAGCTCGGGGGCATCATGAACCGCATGCCCCTGCTCTCGTGGCTCCTGATCCTCGCCTTCCTGGCCTCCCTGGGCCTGCCGGGTCTCGTGGGGTTCGTGGCCGAATTCACGGTCTTCTTGGGGACGTACGAGGCCTTCGGGCTCTGGGTACTCCTCCCGATCCTCACGGTGGTCCTTACCGCCGCCTACTACCTGTGGGCGGTCCAGCGGGCGGTTCACGGCCCGTTCCGAGAGTCGTTGGGAGAGCCCCGGGACATCGCCCTCTACGAAATCCTTCCGCTCGTGGTCCTGGCGGGACTCTTCGCCCTCTTCGGCATCTTCCCGGCCCCACTCATGGACCTGTTCAACGCGTGGACGACCAACTTCTTCCAGGCCTTTGGAGGCATCTGACTGGCCGAATGGCTCGTGCTCCTCCCGGTCATCATCGCCACCCTCTTCGGCTTCCTCCTCATCGCCCTCACCTTCATCGTCCGCGATCGGCGGCGGTTGGCCGATGTGGCCCTGGTCGGGCTGCTCATTGCCCTCTTCCTCAGCCTCGACATGGCGGGCCTGGGCCTGTTGGAGAGGCTCGGTCTCGTCCTCTGGCGAGCCCCGGTATCGCAGCAGCTCCCCGGGCTGTTGCTGGAGGTGACCCCGTTCGTGCTATTCTTCTGGGTCGCCCTCCTCCTGACGGGCGTTATCGTCGTTCTGGCGTCGCGGTCCTTCCTGCAGAAGACCGATCGGAACATCGGGGAGTACTACGGGCTCCTCCTCATCGCCCTCGTGGGCATGCTGCTGGTCGCGGCATCGACCGACTTGTTTGTCCTCTACCTCGCCTTCGAGATGGCGAGCCTCGCCACGTTCGCCCTGGTGGCCTTCCGAAAGCGGGACAAACGGGGCACCGAGGCCGCGATGAAGTTCTTCATCATCGGGGTGGTGAGCTCGGCCATCATCCTGTTTGGGATTTCCCTCATCTACGGGGTGAGCGCCCACGTCGCGAGCCAGATGCCGCCCCAGGCGGGAGCCCCTGCGGTGACGGACCTCCGCTTCCTGGGCGCGGCCCTGCCCCTGGCCCTCGCGCAGTTTGAGCCGGTCATCGTCCTGGGCGTCGTGCTGCTGATTGCGGGATTCGGGTTCAAGGTGGCCACGGTCCCCTTCCACATGTGGGTCCCGGACGTCTACGACGGCGCCCCCACCACGGTCACCACCTTCCTCAGCACGGCGTCCAAGATCATGGGGTTCGCCGCCTTGTTCAAGATCTTCCTCATCGCCCTCGTCGGGACGGCCGGGCAGTGGGCCTTGGCCTTGGGCATTCTCGCCATCGCCACCATGACCCTGGGGAACGTGGCCGCCCTCACCCAGAAGAGCATCAAGCGGATGCTGGCCTACTCGAGCATCGCCCACGCCGGCTACGTCCTCATTGCCGTCGTGGTGGGGAGCCACTCCGACCCCGCCATCGCGGCATTCGGACTAGCCGGGGGACTTTATCACCTCCTCGTCTACGTGTTCATGAAGGGAGGGGCCTTCATTTTCGTCGCGATGATGGCGACCCTGCTGATTGGGGAGCGCTTGGACGACTTCAGCGGACTGGCGAGACGGATGCCTCTCCTCGCCTTTGCGATGATGATCATGCTTCTCTCCTTGGCAGGCATTCCCCCCCTGGGAGGGTTCGTAAGCAAGTTCATCCTCTTCTGGTCCGCCGTTCAGGCCGGCCTGGTCCCCGGGTCGGAATGGATGGTCTCCCTCGCGGTGGCTGGCGTCCTCAATAGCGCCCTCTCTCTGTTCTACTACGCGCGCGTGATCAAGCACATGTACATCCTTGAGGGTCCGAGGGAGCCTGTGCAGGTGCCGACTCCCTACGCCCTTGCCCTTTGGGTGGCGCTGATTGGGACCATCGCCACGGGGGTCTTCGCCTTCGTCTTCATCGATTTCGTCACGCGGGCCGCCGCCTTGTTCTTTGGCTGAGAGGATCCGTAGCCACCCGGATCGGGGGAAGGCCGACCGTTCGACTTAAGTGGTCATCCCCTATCATGGCCGGACTATGGCCCTGGTCGACCCCCTGGCTGCAGTCGTTGTCGGCGTGGTCTTGATTGTTGCCGGCTTGGTTCTCGCGTTCTTCGGAGCCGGCCTCGTTCGTGTCTTGATGGCGGTGCTCGGGGCGATTATCGGGGGGACATTCGGCTTCCTCGGCGGGAGTCTGTTGGGCGAGCCCATTTTTCCCCTGATCTTCGGCGTTGTGGGTGTCATCGTCGGAGTGGTCCTGTTCGGCTTTGTGGTGCGGGCCGCGATTTCCCTCGCGGCCGGCATCGTGGTGGGAAGCGTGACCTACATCCTCCTCGGCGGGTCGACGGAGCCGGGGGCGATGATTCCGGCCGAAACCCTTGGGCTTACGTTCATTGGCTTCCTCGCGGGCGCCGTGCTGATCTACCTCTTCTTCAACCGCCTCCTGGGGGTGATCACGGCCCTCGTCGGGAGCCTGCTGGTGGGGATCAGCCTGAACTTCCTCACGATCAACCAGGCGGGCCTGAGTGCGGACATCGCCTTGGCGATCGGGCTCGTGGGTGGGGGCGTCGTGCTCCTCGCGGGGGCGATCCGTCAGTCGCGTGCCTCGGACTGAAGGGCGGGACGGCGCTCCCGGGGAGGGGGAGACCGCGCCGTTCGGCCAGGGCCCCTAGGCACAACGTTCATAATGCCTCCTCGGCCATAGATGACCGATGGGCTCCCACACCGACATCCGCTGGGAGGCGTGGGGCAAGGAGGCCTTCCAGGAGGCGAAGGAGACCGGGAAACCGATTCTCCTGGACTTGTCCGCGGTTTGGTGCCACTGGTGCCACGTGATGGACGAGACGTCCTACGCCGACGACGAGATCATCGGGCTCATCAACGAGGACTTCGTCCCCATCCGGGTCGACATCGACCGGCGTCCTGACATCCGGGAGCGCTACAATCTCGGGGGCTATCCCACCACCGCGTTTCTGAACGGGGACGGGGAGATCATCTCGGGCGGGACCTACATTCCGCCCGACCAGATGAAACGAGCCCTGCTCCAGATCAAGAACCACTTCCAGAAGACCGGCGGGACCGCCGACCAAGCGCATCGTAGGCCCCCGGAGGTCGACGTGGAGCCCTCACAGGGAGGCCTGAGCGACGAGATCTACGAGGAGGTTCTGGGTCACCTGCTCCAGCAGTACGACGAGGTCTACGGCGGATTCGGGGGAGCCCCCAAGTTCCCCCAGCCAGACGTCCTCGACCTGGCCCTGTACCATTATCAGGCCTCCGGGAACAACTTCTTCCGAAAGATGGTGGAGAAGACCCTGGACGGCATGGCCGGGGGCGGGATGTACGATCCCGTCGAGGGGGGCTTCTACCGGTACTCCGTGACGCGGGACTGGACCGAGCCTCACTACGAGAAGATGTTGGAGGTGAACGTCGGCCTCCTCCGGAATTACCTCCACGCCTACACCGTGCTGGGAAAGGAAGCATATCGAGATGTGGCCCGCGACGTGCTTCGTTACCTCGAGGCCAACCTTCGGGATCCAAAGGAGGGTTTCTGGGGAAGCCAGGACGCGGACGAAGAGTACTACCCTCTCCCCTTGGAAGAGCGGCAGAAGCGGGAGGCCCCCTACATCGACCGAACCGTCTACGCCGACTTGAGCGGACAGGCCATCGAGGCCTATCTTCTGGCGAGCACGGTCCTCGGGGAGGAACGCTACCGAGACGCGGCCTTGGCGGCCCTGGCCCGGCTGGAGGAACAACTCATGACAAAGGAGGGCGCGCTCTACCACTACTGGGACGGGAGCCCCCGCGTGGAGGCGTTGTTGAGCGACTACGTCTCGGTCGCGCAGGCCTTCCTGGCCGCGTTCGAGCACACGGGTGAACGAGGGTACCTCGACCGGTCCGAGGCGTTGGTCCGTGAGATGATGGCCGTCCTCACGGACGAAGGCGGTGTCCTGATGGATCGACGAACCCAGGATGGCGACATCGGCCTCCTGCGCGAGGGGCAGAAGCCCCTGATGGACAACGCGCACGCCGCCCTTCTCTTGATGAAGCTGAAGGAACTCACCTGGAAGGAAGAGTACGGCACGGCGGCGGCGCAGATTCTCGAGGGGTTCGGGAGCCAGTATCGTCGATATGCCATCTTCGCATCGGGGTACGCCTTGGCCCTAGGGGCCTATCGAAAGGGCGTGCTCAAGGTCGATGTGGTTCTCGAGGCCCGTACGGAGGGGAGAGACGAGATCCTGGCCCCCTTTCTCCGTGCGTTCCGGCCCGACTGGGTACTCCGTCCCCTCGAGGTGGGGACCGACCTCTTCCAGGCCGCGAACTACCCAGAGGATCCCGTTCCGGCGATTTATGCGTGCAAAGGGAGGTTGTGTTCCCCCCCAATCACCTCTCCGGCGCCCCTCGAAGAAGTCGAGGCGTTCGCCGCCGACCTCGAGGCGACCGTCTCGCCTTAGCGCCTTAAGGTCCCCCACGTGACGCCGAAGGGATCACAAGGAGGAACCTTCTCGTGGCCAGGACTCGCTTCCAAAGGTTTATCCTACTCTAACTTCTGGGCAGCCAGTTCATGGCCAACCACACGGAGCTCGTTGCCATTCTCTTTGCCGGGACGCTCCTTGCCGGGACCTTCATCGTTCTCCTCTCCCCCGTGATTTACAAGCTCGTGGAGAAGCAGACCAAGTTCCGTCTCTACGCGCTTCTGGGCCTTGTCATCGGTGTCATGGCGGGCTCCTTGTACCTCGTGTTCCTGGCCCTGAGTGAGCCCCTCTTCTTCCTGCCCTTCGCCCTATTGGTGACGGCGCTGCGCGTGGCCTCCCCCACGTTCCTTTACCGGTCCCTCGAGTTCCGGTTCGAGGAGCGGAAGTGGTGGGTGTTTCTAAGGGTCACTCTTGCCATTGCCTTCCTAGGCTATGCCGGGTACATTGTCTATACCCTGCTGCTTCTGTTTGCCCTTCAGCCCATTCTCGGACCTCCCTCTGCCGAGGCCCTCTTCACGGAGCAGCTCCTGATGGCCCTCGGGGGCGCCTTCGTCATCATTCGGGTCCTGACTCGAATCCTCCCGGAGGCCCTTCGGGACAAGCCGACCGTCTGGATTGCCGCCATCCTGATCTCTGTGTCCTTCGCCTTCCTGGCCCCCTTTGCCATCGAGGGGTACGACATCTACTACCGCCTCTCCGGCCTTGCCGGCTGGGTTCTCGGTTTCATCGTCCTCTGGAAGTACTCATAGGAGCGTGGTTTTCGCTCCTGATTACCACAGCCAAGACTCGAGAAGCAACGCTTTTCCCCGGATAGCTCGCCACCAAGGTCCAAGGACTGGAGATGGCAGAGCAAGAGCTCGTCACCCTACTCGCCGTGCTCCTCATCTCGGGAGCCATCTTGATCCTCTTCGCCCCCATCTTCTATCGCCTGGCCCGCCAGGGCTCCGGGATCTTCAGCGTGGTTCTGGCCGTTCCGGCCGTTCTTCTCGTAATCCTGGGCCTCTCCTATGTCCAGTTGGGCTTCGCGGACCCCACGGTTCTCGCGCCCGTGGTCGCCGTCGTCTTCGTGATGCGGGTGGTTGCGCCCACCCTCACCTTCTTCAGCGTCCGACAACGACTGGAGGGAACGGGTTCGTGGACCCCAGTCCGAATGGGCCTGATCGTTGGATTCGTGACTCTGGGGATCTACATGGCCATCCATGGATTCTGGGAGACCCCCACCGTCGATCCGTTTCTGATTAGTGAGCGCATCGCCATGGCGGCGGGCACCTCCCTGATCTTCCTCCGCTTCCAGCTGAAGGTGATGCCGCATGGCTCCTACGACAGGTTCGTCGTTTGGGTGGCCGCGATCCTCTTCTCCCTCGCCTTCTCCGTGGTGGCGCCCTTCGCCTTCCCGGCGTACGCCGTGCTCTACGCTCTCTCTGGCATGATGGGTTGGCTCATCGGGGCCGCCGTGGCGATGAAGGCCCCTTCGGCATCGCCCGCCAAGTCCATTTATACTACCGCAGACTGGGTCCGTTGAGGGTGGGGGCATGGCCACGTTCTTCACGGAGCCGTATTTCCAGGACCTGGCAGCGCGCCTCAACGCGGATGCGGAGTGGCGGAAGAAGGCGGAAGGCATCACCTCCCGGATCGTTACCACCGTGAGCGACCGCGGCTTTTCGGCGCTCTTGGACATCCAGAATGGCGAAGTGACGGCCTCGCAGGTGGATGCCGACACCCCCGCCGACTTCAAGTTCGAGGCGGACTACGACGTCTGGAAGGCCTCGGCCCAGGGGGAGGGGGACCTGACGACGCTCGTCATGACGGGCCGTATGCGCTTCCGAGGCTCCATGTCGAAGATCATGGCGATGATGGCCCCCCTCAATCGGCTGACCGAGATTCTTAGGGAGCTCCCGAAGGACTTTGACTAGGGCGGGTCGGGCGCCCTGGCGTCACCGAAACCGTTTTCTCGCCGCACGGCCTGGAAATCCGAGACGGAGGTCCGTCCCCATGATCGATTTTGCGCCCAGTGAGGAACAGAAACTTCTCGTCCAGACGGCCCACGAGTTCGCGGAGAAGGAGATGCGGCCGGTGGCCCTCGAGTACGATAAGAAAGCCGAGGTGCCCTGGGACATCATCGCAAAGGCCCACAAGCTCGGGCTGACGAACGCGTACATCCCGGAGAAGTACGGCGGGGGCGGCATGGTGGGGACCCTCAGCTGGGCCATGGTCATGGAGGAGTTGAACTGGGGCTGTGCGGGGATGGCCACCGGGCTCATCGGTGGGGGCCTGGCTGTCCTGCCGATCCTGTACATGGGGACAGAGGAGCAGAAGGAACGGTTCCTCCCTGTCTTCACCGATTCGAAGCCCCGGTTGGGGGCCCTCGGCCTGACGGAACCCGGCGCCGGTTCCGACGTGCGGGCCATCGCCACGCGGGCAGTGAGGGAGGGGGACGAGTGGGTTCTCAACGGCACCAAGCGCTTCATCACAAACGGGGGCATCGCCGACATCCACGTGATTTTCGCCCAGACGGACCCGGATCTGGGCTACTTCGGCATCCGGGCGTACGTGGTGGAGAAGGACAACCCTGGGCTCAAGATGGGGAAGGTGGAGGACAAGATGGGGATTCGAGCCTCCCATACGGCCGAGGTCATCCTGGACGACTGCAGGGTGCCGGATGCGAACTTGCTGGGGGGCGAGAAGACCTCCTGGATCGGGGCCATGAAGACGTTGGAGATGTCACGTCCGGTCGTGGCCTCGGGTTCCATTGGGGTGGCCCGGGCGGCGTACGAGTACGCTCTCGCATATGCGCGGGAGCGGAAGGCTTTCGGGAAACCCATCGCCATGCACCAGGCCATCGCGTTCATGCTGGCGGACATGAAGACGGCCATCGAGGCGGCCCGTCTCCTCGTCTGGAAAGCGGCCTGGATGGCAGACAACGAGATGCCGGCCAACAAGGACGCCGCCATCGCCAAGCTCTTCGCGGCCGACATGGCCATGAAGGTTACGACGGACGCCGTCCAGATTGTGGGCGGGTCTGGCTACATGAAGGATCTGCCTGTGGAGAAGTGGATGCGGGACGCCAAGGTCTTCCAGATCTGGGAGGGAACATCCCAGATTCAGCGCCTGGTCATTTCGAGGGAAGAGATAGGGGAGCTCTAGGACCTCCCGAAACCTACGACGCGGCTTCGCGCTCGACGACGGTCGTGATGCCCTGTCCGAAGCCGATGCAGAGCGTGGCCAGGCCGTATCGCGAGTCCCGCCGTTCCATCTCAAAGAGGAGCGAAGTGAGGAGGCGGGCCCCACTGCAGCCCAAGGGATGGCCGAGGGCGATCGCGCCTCCATTGGGGTTCATCTTTTCGAAGTCGATCCCCAGATCGCGTCCACAGGCGAGGGGAATGGAGGCAAACGCCTCGTTCAGCTCAAGGACGTCGATGTCGTCCATCGTCAGATCCAGCTTCTTCAGCGCCTTTCGGGTGGCGGGAATCGGGCCTGTCAGCATCAGGACGGGGTCTACGCCCGCGACCGCCATGGAACGAATCGTTGCGAGGGGCTCGAGACCGAACTCCCTTGCCTTCTTCTTCGTCGTGACGAGCACCGCCGCCGCGCCGTCGTTGATTCCGGAGGAGTTTCCCGCCGTGATCTTCCCGTCAGGCCGGAAGGCCGGCTTCAAGGAGGCCAACTTCTCGAGGGAGGTGTCTCGTCGTGGACGCTCGTCCACGCTGAACAAGGACTCGCCGTTCGCGCCGTTCGGGACGGGCACCGGGACGATCTCGTCCTTGAACCGGCCCGCGTCGATGGCCGCGATGGCCCGACGGTGGCTCATGAAAGCGTACTCGTCCAGCTCCTCCCGTGTGAGGCCCCACTTGTCCGCAATGAGGTCGGCGGACACCCCCTGAGGGACCAGGTCGTACCGGGCCACCAGTTTCTCATTGAACACCCCCGCGTCGCTTCCCATCGGCACCCGGCTCATGCTCTCGACCCCCCCGCCGATGGCAAGGTCATAATGGCCGGTCGATACGCCCATGGAGGCCACGTTGAGCGCCTGGAGTCCGGAGCCGCATTGACGATTGACGGTGGTGCCCGGAACGGTCTCAGGTAACCCCGCGGTGAGGACCGCAAGGCGTGCGATGTTGAGCCCCTGTTCCTCGATCTGCGTGTTGCAGCCGAGGATGACGTCGTCCACGCTCTCGGGATCCACTCCGCTGCGGTCGATGAGTTCGCGGAGAACCAAGGCGGCCAGGTCGTCCGCTCGCACGTCCTTCAGTGCGCCATTTTGCCTTCCAATAGGCGTGCGGACAGCTCCGACGATGACGCTCTCCTGCATAAGTCGTACCCAATCAAAGATACGGCTACCGCGCTAATTAAGGCTTACCGGGTGGGAATCGGCCACGCAGGCTAAAGAGGCGCGAGGAGATGGCCCTCCGGCGATTCCGTGCACAGACCCATGGAGGGGATGAGAGTCCTGGATCTTACGCGCCTGCTCCCCGGCGGATTGACCACCCAGCTCCTCGTCGATCTTGGCGCAGAGGTCATCAAGGTGGAACAACCCGGGAGGGGCGACTACCTGCGGGAGATGGCTCGGAACGCCTCGGGCCAGAGTCCGGTGTTCTTCCTCCTGAATCAAGGCAAGAAGAGCCTGACTGTCAACCTCAAGGAGCCCGAGGGGCAGGCCATTCTCCAAAGTCTCATCCCGACGGCGGACGTGCTGATTGAGCAGTTCCGTCCGGGTGTCGCCGCCGAGCTCGGCGTGGACTACGAGACGGCCGGCGCCCTTCGAACCGACCTGATCTACTGCTCGCTCTCGGGGTTTGGCGCGCAAGGTCCCTACCGGAATCGTCCCGGTCACGACATCAACTACCTGGCCCTTGCCGGGGGCTTGCACCCGGGAGCCCAGCGAGAACCGACCCTCTCCCCTGTGCCAGCCGCGGATGTCTCCTCTGGGTTCCTGGCCGCATTCGCCATCGTGGCAGCTCTCCTCGAGCGTGAGCGATCGGGGGAGGGACACTATCTCGATCTCTCCCTCTTCGATGCTGCTCTCTATCTCAGCATGGTCGGCCTGACGGCAGGAGAGACGTTCCTTACTGGGACCTCCCCCGGCTATGGCCTGTATGCGACGGCCGACGGCCGCGTCCTCAGTCTCGGGGCCCTGGAACGGCGGTTCTGGCGGAGGCTCTGTAGGGCCATCGAGAGGCCTGATCTGGCCGACGCCGATCTGGAACACGAGGAGGAAGCACAACACGCTCGCGAGATTCTCCGTGAGACCTTCCTGACGAGGCCAGCCCAGGAGTGGGACGAGCTCTTACGGAGGCATGACGTCCCGGCGGCTCCGGTCGCGAGACCGAATGAGGTGCTCCAAGACCCCCACGTGCGTGCGATGCATCTCCTCCGAGAAATCGAGGAAGGGGGAGAACCGATGCTCTCCATGGCCCACCCGACTCGCTGGCGGGAGGGCGGTCCGGATCGAAAGGGCAAAGCACCGCGACTCGGCGAACACACGAGAGAGATTTTGGAGGATCTCGGCTACGGAACGGGGACGATTACCGAGTGGGATCGAGTCGGCGTCGTGGAGCTCCCACGGTCGTGACCGTTACTTCCCCTTGAACTCGGGCTCTTTCTTGCTCATGAAGGCCGAGATTCCCTCAAAGAGATCCTCGGTAGACGTGACAACGCTGAAGGCAAGCGCCTCCAGATCCAAGCCCGCCTCGCCTACACCCTGTGCGGATCGGTTGAGGAGCATCTTGGCAAGCCGCAGCGCCACCGGCGGTCCCTTTGCGAGTCTGCCCGCCAGGTCTGCCACGGCTTCCTCGAAGGCCTCCGGGTCCACCGCCTCCCCCACCAGACCGATGGCCTCAGCCTCCTCTCCGCTGATGCGCTTCGCGAGGAGAACGAGCTCCTTCGCTCGTCCCAGGCCGACGAGGGCCGTCAACCGCTGGGTTCCGCCGGCACCGGGGATCAGGCCGAGTGACGTCTCCACCTGGCCCAACGTCGCATCCTTCGTCGCGATGCGGAAGTCGCAAGCGAGAGCGATCTCCAATCCACCCCCCAACGCATACCCGTGAATCGCCGCGAGGGTAGGTTTGGGAAAGTCCTCCAACTCCTTGAATACACGGTGCGCCTCGCGGGCCGATGCCCAGGCCTTGTGGGCCTTGTCGATCCCGGCGAAGGATGTCACATCGGCTCCGGCGCAGAAGGCCCGTTCGCCGGCCCCTCGCAGGACGAGGCATCGGACGTCCGGATCCTCCCGGAGGCTTGCCAGGGCCCGCGAGCATTCCTCGATCATCTCGGGGGTGATGGTGTTCAATCGCTCGGGGCGGTTCAGCCACAGCGTCGCGGTCATGGCCTCCGGGTCCCGTTCGAGGAGGAGGGTGTTGAAGGAAGCTGTCTCCGTCCTTCCGTAGGCAAAGAAGCCCTGCCCGCTCTTCTTTCCCAGGTCCCCTGCGTCCACCATGTCCAAGAGGATCTTCGCGGGATCATGACGCTTCGAGCCTTTCAGCTCCGCCACGATGCGGTCGAGGCCCATGGCGTCGCCCTGCGCAAGGGGGCCCAGGGGGAACGCCGTTCCAAGCCGCATGGCCAGGTCAATCTCCTCGGGGGGCGCCACCTCCATCTCGACCAGGGTGGCGGCCTCGTTCACGATGGGTGCCAGGATGCGGACGGGATCAAAGTCCGCCCCGTCGTCCGGCGAAAGCGTGGGTTTCGCATCGCCTCGATAGTCATAGAATCCCCGTTCCGTCTTCTTCCCGAACCGGCCCTGGTCAAACATCTCTCTGAAGGGAGGCGGGACCGGGAGGCCTTGCTTTTCCTGGGCCACAACCAACAGGTCGATCCCGACCTGGTCCGCCAGCTCGAAGGGGCCCATCGGGAACCCGATCTGGAACTTCATGGCGGCGTCGATCCTCTCCTTGGAAGTACCCTCCTCGTGGTGGATCCAGGCGGCCTCATTCATGAAGTGGAAGATGATCCGTGTCGTGATGAAGCCCGGAACGTCCTTCCGGACGAGGATGGGCGTCTTCTTGAGTCGCCGGGCGAGTTCGGATGTCGTCTCCAAGGTCTCGTCCGCCGTTTCATCCCCTTTGACAATCTCGACCAGTTCCATCAGGATCGGGGGGTTGAAGAAGTGCATCCCGACGACCTGGGAGGGTCGCTTCGTGGCCTTCCCCATCGTCGTGATGCTGAGGCCGGAGGTGTTGCTGGCGAGCACCGCCCTCGCCGGCGCGTAGGCATCGAGCTCTCTGAAGATCTTCTTCTTGAGTTCGAGGTCCTCCGTAACCGCCTCGATGACGAAGTCAGCGGTCTTCGCCGCCTCTTGCAGGTCCGTGGTGGTGGCGATGCGTTCCAGCAGCTCGTCGGGTGAGCTGTCGATCTGACCCTTCTTGGCGAGCTTCTCCAGGCTCCATCGAACTCGTTCCAATCCGCGCTCGATGAACTCGTCTTTGATGTCGTGGAGGGTTACTTGGAACCCGTTGAGGACGGCCAACTCGGCGATCCCGTGGCCCATTTCCCCCGCTCCGATGACGGAGATGCGCTCGACCTCGCCCGCCTTCACGCCCACTCCCCGAAGGCGCTGACGGCTGGCGGCTATAAAAGGCCCCCGACGACGACCATGGGCATAACCCCTTGTAAGATGCGCCCCGTTTCTCCCGAGAGGTCGTGCCATGGCTGTTCCACCCCAAGGTTCCCCCGAAAGCGCTCCCGAAGTCCCGCCTCACATGATGCGGATGTGGGAGGAGCGAACCAAGATTTCTGAGAACATGGAGCGGGTGAAGCACAAGCTCATCGTCATGAGCGGCAAAGGGGGCGTCGGAAAGAGCACCGTGGCGGCCAATCTGGCCGTGGCCCTCGGAAAGGAGCGGGACGTCGGGGTCGTGGACGTGGACATCACGGGGCCCGATATACCGAAGATTCTCGGCGTGGAGGATGTGAAGCTGCTGGCGGGGGAAGATGGCATCGAGCCTGCGATCAGCTACCACGACGTGAGGGTCATGTCCATGGCGTACTTCGCCCAGACCAAGGACCAGGCCGTGATCTGGCGAGGCCCGCTCAAGATGAAGGCCATCAACCAGATGCTCGGCGACGTCCATTGGGGCGAGCTCGATTACCTCCTCGTTGACCTCCCGCCCGGAACGAGCGACGAGCCCCTGAGCATCGCCCAGAACATCCCGGACGCAGACGGCGCCATCGTGGTCACCACCCCCCAGGACGTGGCCCTCCTGGACGTCCGCAAGGCCATCTCCTTTGCCCGGACCCTCAACATGCCCATCATCGGCGTGATCGAGAACATGAGTGGCTACACCTGCCCCGAGTGCGGACACCACGACGACGTCTTCAAGAAGGGTGGGGGCGAGCAGGCGGCGAAGGAGCTCGGACTGACCTTCCTCGGGCATATCCCGCTCGAGGCCGAAATCGTCGTGGGCGGGGACGCCGGGAAGCCTTTCGTCCTTTCGCAGCCGGATTCACCGGCTGCCAAGGCGTTCGCCGAGATCGTGGAGCGGGTCGCGAAGATCGTGGAAGAAGACGGCTCGGCCTAGGTCAGGTGCCGGTCGAGCATTTTCTCGAGCTGCTGCCGCGGGACCGCGCCGATGACCTGGTCGACAGGCTTGCCGTCGCGGAACAGGATGAGCGTAGGGATGGACATCACGCGGAACCGCATGGCAGTCATCTGGTTGTTGTCCGTGTTGAGCTTCCCGAAGGAAACGCGTCCCCGGTAGTCCCTCGCGAGCTGTTCGATGACGGGGGCCACCATGCGGCAAGGGCCGCACCAGGGGGCCCAGAAATCCACCAGGACGAGGTCGTGCTTGGCCACTTCCTCGTCGAAGGTGGCGTCGTGGAGCTTGAAGGGCATTCCCTGGGCGCCCGAGGTAGGCCTGGCGGCCCGCTCCTCGAGTTCCTTGAGCTTCTGCTTCCGAATGTTCTGGAGTTCGTCCATGGGTACGGTCACATTAGGTGGGTCCTAAGCTTAAAGAGGCGGGTTCAACCCTTAGACGGCGCGAGGGCACTCATCCTCTGACATAGGGCTCTGGAGGCACCTCGTCGGGCGCCGGCGAGGTCGAGGGGGCGCCGGGATAGAGGATACGGAGGTCCCGTTTGAGCAGGTTGAACTCTCGGACCTCGATCGCGTGCGGATCCACCGGGAGCAGGAGCACCGCGTTGGTGAGGGACACCCGCTCGTTCAGGTCATGGAGCAAGGTCAGGATGGAGGAAAAGTCGTTGTGGGAAATGAGGTACTCGACGCCGTCGAGGAGGACGACGCTGCCCTTGCTCCGCTCCAGGAAATGGTCGATGGCCATGGCAACGTTCTCGGGGGGCGTCGGGCGCAAGCAATTCTGGTTGCTGACCACGCGACTGAGCCAGAGGATGGGCGTCTTCTCCAGTCCGTAGGCCTGGGCCACCCGGTCGGGGTATTGGCGCGTCACGCAGAGGCCCCGCACGCCGTGGGTGACCATGTCGGTGAAGATCTCGAAGCTGTGGGCCGGGTTGTCCCCTGGAATCAGGTAGGCGTAGCCGTGGTCAAGGTCGAAGCTGGGGGCCGTGTCGAGGTGTGCCTCGGGAACCGGGACCAGAAACTCCTGTACGGAACTCCGTTTCCTGAAAGCGAGGGCGACGAGGGACAGCAGGGCGACGTTGATGAGGAACCCCAGCAGCCGGATGTCGATACCCATGTTGGGGAGAACCACCTCGGTGAGGAGTTCGGTGATCGAGTAGCCCTCCAAGGCGACGAGAATGAGGTAGGTGGTCCGCTTGACGTGGGGTGCGGGTCTGACGGTGCGCAGATACCCCAGAAGGTTGTAAGGCACGTAGATCAGGAAGCTAGCCGCGACCACCATCATCATGATGAGAAACCACGACGGGAAGCTGATGATGTACGTGGTCGGGCCTGTGAACACGACCGTCGCGCCGGTCGTGAGGACGCTGAAGATGCCGAGGACCTGGATGAAGCCATAGATCAGGTACGAGTTCGGGAACTCGTTCACCATGTAGTTCCGGAAGTCCCGAAACGAGTTGATCTGGGGGCGTGTCATCGCCACGAGGAACGCGCCGATTGCGAGGGCGAACAGGATGTCAAAGGTTGCCTGCACCCGCTTGCTGAGGACGATGATGCCCTCGGGACTCCCGGGTCGGAGCACGAAGTTGATGACCAGGTTGGACACGACGGCGGCCAGCAGCAGGAGGATGGCCCCGATGAGGAGTTTCTTCTGAAACGCCTTCCCGGTGGTCTGTCGGACGAGGGCGGCCACTAGCACCGCGGAGAGAAAGACGGCCGCTGCCGCCGCGAGGACCTCGAGAATGGCAATCGCCCCGTGTCTTAGTGTCGCATTCTCGCGTTAGGACCTATAAAAGGGGCAGACCCGTGGATATCAACCGGCAGAGGCCACTGGCCTCGAGACTGAGAATCATCTCTGAATTTCTGAGACGCGGGTTTAGACACCCGGGGGCCCACGGCTCCCTCGCGCGCTGCGCAGGAGGACAATGCTCAGCCGAGAGGTGGCCCTCAGCCCCGCCGATGTCGAGCGCATCGCGGGAAACGTCTCCAAGCTCGGGGGGTACGCGCTCGGCCTTGTGGAACACTTTGACCTTGGGATCGATCGGGATCTGTTCCAGCATCATCTGATGCGCACGCAGGACCACGTCCGGACCATGGTGGGCAGCGCGGGGTCTGTCCTCGTCGACCTCCGACCCAAGGGGTTCTCCCACCAAGCCCTCTTCGAGGCGACGAACCTGGCCTGGAATTACCCTCAGGATCTCCGCTTCGCCGCGGGATCGTGCATGATCTCTCGGATGTACGCCCGCTGGATGAGTGAGGACAATCTGAAGCGGGCTCTCGTCGCCAAGGTCCTTTACGCGTGCCAGGAGGGCATCTTGGACGATGTCATCGACAAGGGTCCCGCGGGGTACCTCGAGGCGAAGGACCTCTACCACCTCGTTCTCTCCTCCATGACGGACCCCTCTCTGAATCCCAATGCCTTCATGAAGCGGCTGATGGGGGGTCTGGGGCAGGAACAGCTGGATCTGTTCGAGACCATCGTCACCATCACCCTCCACTTCAACCGGCTGTTTCACGACTCGCCTCACGGCGGGCGCCTCTTCTACGAGATGGAGAAGCTAGAGGAGCGGGCAGCCCTGGGCCAGGCCCTAACGATGTTCCAGAAGGAGGCCACCCTGGACATCCCGAAGCTCGCTTCCATCGCCCGAAGCTTCCACGCGGCCGATGGCTCCCTCACGTGGTATGAGCGCCTCGCCAGCTACATTGGAGGTGCTGCGCGGCTCAACCTGATCGACGCCGCCTTCGTAGACCGGCGCCTTCGGGCGGGGAAGCTCAAGACCCTCCTCAAAGGATGGTCCCTTTACGATACCGTCATCATCCTTCTGAATACCGTGGGGGGCATCCATCAGGACCTTCGTGATGGCCTGGTCAACCTCTCGCTGGTCGCCATGCGGGAGAAGGAGCTCCGTCCTCTCCGTACTCTGCAGGGGTTCAAGCCCGAACTCACCCTCGATGACTATCGCACGCACATCGTGCGCCTAGCCAACATCGCCTCGCGGGGCCTCGAGATTGTCAGCCCATCCTACGCGGACCCCCACCAGTACTTCCCCTTCAGTGCCGTCATGCTTCCTGTGGTGCTCCTCGCGGAGTGGATCGGAAAAAATGACGAGATGATTCACGCCTATATTGAGGCGGCGGCGCCCAGCATTCGAAGGGCGGCGGAGAGGTCTCCGAGAACCCGAGCCCCCCAGGCGGAGGAGACCGCGAGGCGTAGTCGCGTTCGAGGCTAGGGAGCGGTGCGACGATTGGCGGACGGAATTGCGACGCGGGGGCCCGTCCTGTACGACATCCCGCACCGCTTCCTGGTCTGCCTGTATTCGCTGTGTGGAGTCTGTTAGCAGGGGCCATCGTCTGGCCACTGCTGGTGGGGTGGGCGGCCCACATACGCGTCGACCGCGCAACAGGCACCTATCTGCGTGCTCGTTGAGTGCCCCGCAACGTACGCTCCTCGCCCTCCCGTCCCGGACAGGGACGCAGGCCCAATCGCTCTCCGAAGGTAAGTTTCCTCGAGGCCATCTAGTCCCTCACTTTCCTCTTGACAGTATAAATACGGGGCTGAAGGTATGGGATGCAATGGCCACGCAGGAGCCCATCGAGCTGTACCCTGAGCGAAAGGTGGTCCTCCCCATCGTCTCCGCTTCGGGGGAAGCGTGCACCTGCGGTTGCGCGTGCTCCTGTTGCTCCTCGTAGTAGCGTTTTGTTCGGGTCCCCTGCCTCTCCACGAGCTCTCCTCGCCCTCCCGTCTCGGACAGGGACGCCGGTCGAAGCGCTCTCCGACGGCAAATTGAATGGCTCGGGCAGGCGATCCTTGGTTGATAAGCGCGCACGCTCTCATTCTCAGCGGACGGAATCGCCACGAACAATTTTTAGAAGAGGAGGGGCCACGAGGGGGCGCCTTGACGAAAAACCGTCTGAGTACCTATGTGAAGGGACTGGATGAGATCCTTCAGGGGGGCATCCCGGAGGGTCACATCGTGCTGATCACGGGGGCCCCCGGGACCATGAAGTCCACGCTTGGCTTCAGCATCCTCTACCACAACGCGCGCAAGGCGGGAACCAACGGCCTCTATCTCACGCTGGAGCAGAGCAAGGGCTCCCTCATCGCTCACGTGGAGTCCATGGGGATGTCCGACGCGAAGGCGTACAAGAGGATCTCCCTCTTCGACATGGCCGCCCTCCGCAAGAACCTCTCCTTCATCAAGGCGGAGGGCTCCTGGAACACCTTGCTGAAGGCGTATCTGACGAACCTGATGGAGTCTGACCCCTATCAGTTCCTGGTCATCGACTCCCTGAATGTCCTCGAAACCCTAGCCAACTTCGACGCGCGGCGCACGGACCTCTTCTACCTCTTCGAGTGGTTGAAGGACCTCGGTGCCACCACCTTCCTCCTGTCGGAGACCGTCGGGGGCTCCCGCGGAACGGGCGATTCGGACGAGGCATTCCTGGCGGACGGCATCATTCATCTCTCCCTCTACTCCGTTTCGGATCTCGACGTCCAACGACGCATCCGCTGCGTGAAGATGCGGGCAACGAAGCACGAAATGGGTTCCTTCGCCCTCGTCTGGAATCGAGATTCCTTCGAAATCACCCGCGCCGTCTCCGTCGGTCGGCCGGCCAAGGTGGAGGCCCTCTGAGGGGTCTGGCCAGGCATTCGAATTCCGGCGAAGGGACAATAGGGAAACCTAATATACGCTCCCCGATTTGAGACGATGATGGGCTCCTGGGACCTGTCGATTTCTAAGGAACTCTCCCTCGTGGAGGACCTCATTCAACGGAGTATCGACTCCCGGGAATCCCTGCTTACCGAGATTGCTGGGTACGTCATCGGAGCGGGCGGGAAGCGGGTCCGACCTGCCGTGACCATTCTCTCGTACTACGTGGTTGGGGGGAAGGATGTGGACCGGGCCGTGCAGATCGCGGCCGCCTTGGAACTGGTGCACAGCGCGACCCTCCTTCATGACGACATCAACGACGGCGGCGTCATGCGTCGGGGGCAGCCGGCAGCGTTCAAGAAATACGGGCTTCAGAATGCCTTGGTTACGGGGGACTTCCTCTTCACGAAAGCCTTCGCCATCGGTGCGAGGTTCGACCCGGAGATTGTCGAAGTTACGGCCGAGGCCTGCGTCCGGCTGGCGGAAGGGGAAGTCCGCCAACAGGGGAACGCGCGGGATCTGAGCATGAGCGAGGAGGATTACCTCGCCATCATCCAACAGAAGACCGCCGGTCTCTTTGCGGCCGGGGCGCGGATCGGGGCGATGCTCGGAGGGGGGAACCCGCAGCAGATCGCCGCGTTGAGCGAGTACGGGCGTCATCTCGGGATCGCGTTCCAGATTGTCGACGACATCTTAGACGTCGTAGGGGACGAGTCCGTCACGGGCAAGCCCATCGGCAGCGACGTTCGTGAGGGGAACGTGACCCTCCTCCTCCAGCACGCCTTGAACAACGGAAACCCCACCGCAAGGACGGAGTTGGAAGGCATCATTAGGGAAGGCCCGAAGTCCGAAGAGGAGGTTCTGCGCGCTATCGATATCATCGCCGCTTCGGGGGCGGTGGACGAGGCCCGCGCGCGGGCGAGCGAGTACGCGGTTCGTGCCAGAGAGAGCCTCGACTTCCTCGGGCCCGAGCCTCAGAAACTCGAGCTCATGCGCATCGCCGACCTCGTCCTCCATCGGGACGCGTAGGCTGTTGGTCATGGTCGCGTCCGGCCTCGACCCGGCTACGTGGAAGGGCGTCATCGAATCGCTCGAGGAGTTCATGCCCTACTACGAACGGGCGAACCGAGCCACGACCTTCGGGAGATTGGAACGCTGGCGGTCCTTGGCCTCACGGACGGCCTCCCCCGCGGATGCGGTCCTGGAGATTGGTCCCGGACCCGGTTCCTTCGCGGGGACCCTCCCGTGCCATCGGGTGTATCTGCTGGAGCCCTCCCGCACGATCCTCCGATTTTCCCGCGACCGCCTCCGCGACCCTCGGTACGTGGCGTTGAGCGGCCTTGCGGAGGCCATTCCGTTGCGGGAGGGCACCGTGGACAAGGTGTTCTGCATCTTCTCCTTTCGGGACTTTCTCGACCGCCGGCGCGGCCTAGAGGAAGTCCATCGTGTCTTGCGACCGGGAGGGGAACTCCACATTCTCGATCTCTTTCGTCCGCCCCCGGGCCTCCAGCGCACGCTCATGGACTTCTGGCTTCGCAGGGGAGCCGGGGCTTTCGTTGACATCGTCGTCCCGGCGCGGGTCAGGCGGGCGTGGAAGCGCAACCCCTACGTGGAATTACGGAAGACCTATGAGGCCATCGGCCCGGGGCAGGACTATGCCGATCTCATGCGGGAGGTCGGGTTCGACCGCATCGTAGCGACGGAACTCCAACTCCGGGCGGTGTATCTCCTCGAGGGGGTGAAGCCATCTACGACGTAGTCGTCGTCGGGGCCGGACCCGCGGGAAGCACGACCGCACGCTACACAGCCCTGCGAGGACTACGAACCCTGGTCCTCGAGCGGCGGAGGACCATTGGTTTCCCCGTCCAGTGCGGGGAGTACATGGCTTCCAACCGCGAGGTGGAGGCCTTGTTCCCACTTGCCGGCGAGGTGGCCTCCCTCTTCGACCTCCCTGCGTCGCTCAAGGAAGCTCGGACTCACGTCATTCGGATTTTCAGCCCCTCGGGCCGAAGCTACGACGTCCCCTTTGAGGGCTATACGGTGTCCCGGGATCGGGTGGATCCCCACTGGGCCCGTCTGGCCGAGCGAGAAGGGGCCGAGATCCTCACGGATTCCCGCGTCCGCCGGGTCCGGGGAAACAGGGTGGAGACCTCCCGAGGGACGTTCGAAGGGCGAGTCGTCGTGGGAGCAGACGGTCCCCATTCGACGGTCGCCAAGTCGGTCGGCCTCCCCTCCCCCTCCCCCCTGGCCGCGGCGATCACCTGCGAGGTCGAGGGAACGTTCGGAGATTCCCTGGACATCCATTTCGGGAGCCCGGCGCCCGGAGGGTACGCGTGGGTCATCCCCAAGCGCGGAGCCGCCAACGTCGGACTCGGGGTCTGGCCGAAGTATGAAGGACGCCTGGATGGCCTCCTCCAGCAATTTCTCGATCACATGGGCTTCACCGCGGACGGCCGGACGGGGGGTTGGGTGCCGGAGATGGGCAGTGTCCCCCGTACCGTGAAGGGCAACGTGCTCCTGGTAGGGGATGCCGCCGGTCACGTCATCCCGACGAACGGCGGCGGCGTGAACACGGCCATGGTTTGTGCGCGTATTGCGGGAGCCGCCATTGCAGATCATCTCCAGAATGGAAGCTCCCTCGAGGCGTATGAAGCCGGATGGCGTGCGGCGGTGGGCAGTACGTTGGACGTGGGCGTCCGCATGCGGAAACTCGCGGAGCTCTTCTTCCCCAGCGATTTCTGGCTCGAACGGATCATGCGGGTGTTGGGGCCCCGGCCCATGGCCACGGCCATTCGGTGCGAGCCTCTCTTCTCCTGGGTTACAAGCTAGAGACGGGGTTTCGCCGGCCCATGCCCCCCTCGAACCAGCCAGGGAAGGCTTAAGAGCGAGGGGGTCTAGGAGGCCCCGAATGGACATCCAATTCTTGGGTGGAGCCGCGGAGGTCGGTCGCCTCGGCATGCTCCTACGCGATCAAGGGACCACACTGCTCTGCGACTACGGGCTGGCCCCATCGGACCCTCCCCAGTACCCCATGGAGGCCCCGCCTGTGGACGCTCTCCTCCTGAGCCATTCGCATCTGGACCATTGCGGGATGGTCCCCGTCGTCTCGCGTCAGTCGGAGACGAAGACTTACACGACCCCCGTCACCCAGGAGGTCGCAAACCTCCTTCTGAAGGACAGCCTCAAGATCAGCGCCGCCGAGGGCTATCCGGAGCCCTTCGACCGGGAGGACGTCCAGACCATGAACCAGGGTGTCGTGGCCGTCGATTATGGCGACACGTTCCAGGTGGGCAACCTGGAAGTGGATGTCCATTCGGCGGGGCACATTCCCGGGTCCTCCATGTTCCGCATCAATGACCGGGAGACCGTCCTCTTTACCGGCGATCTCCAGACCATCGACACGCATCTCGTCCGCGGCACGCAGCCTGTGCCTTGCGACGTCCTCGTTCTGGAGTCCACGTACGCGGGTCGTCACCATCCGGATCGGGCCCAGACCGAGGCCCAGTTCCTCGCCCGGATCGACGAGGTGGTGGAGCGGGGCGGGACGGCCCTCGTCCCTTGTTTCGCCGTCGCCCGGACCCAAGAGGTTCTCATGGTTCTCGCCGAGACGGATCACGAGATTTGGGTGGACGGGATGGGACGGCAGGTGGCGCGCATGTACCAGCGCCATCGTCGTTTCATCCGTTCCCCCAAGCGATACGAGCGGGCTCTGGGCCGAGCGCGCATCGTCCACTCGCAGGCGGCCCGGGATCGCGCCTTGCGCGGGGACGTAATCCTCACCACGGGAGGCATGCTGTCCGGGGGACCTGTCTTGCACTACCTCGCCGCGCTGAAAGATGACCTGCAGAGCGAGGTCCTGCTGACCGGCTATCAGGTGGAGGGCACGAACGGGCGCCTGCTGCTGGACACACGCAACATCGAATTGCAGGGCGTACGTGTCCCCGTGGAGGCCGAGATCTCTTCCCACGATTTCTCCGCCCACGCCGGGCATGCCAAGCTCGTGGAGTTCGTGGAGGGCTGCGATCCGACGCGCGTCGTGCTCATGCACGGGGATGCCCGCGAGGAGCTGGCGGAGGCGTTGGAAGGCAGGGACGTCATCTTGCCGGAGGACGGCGAGCGCCACACGCTCTAGAAGACGGCCCGGAGGGCGGGTCCCAGGAATTTGAGGAGACGCGGTTCTTCCTTGAGGAGGGCCAGGATCGCCCGGCCGGGGTAGTCGATGTCACCTTGCTGGTTGATGATGCGGAGGAGCCGCGGATTCTGGAGGAGCACGAAGAGGCTCTCCAGCTGGGGATCGCTGAGCTTCACGAAGGCCCGGTGTAGGTACAGGTACAGGCTCAGCTCCTTGCCGATGGCTTCCTTCCACCGGGTCTCGTACCGGGACAGGAACGCGGCCGAGGTATCTCCGGCGTTTAGGGCCTCGACCGCCGTGCGGGCGCATGCCTCGGCGCAGACGAGTCCGGTGAAGATGCCCCCCCCGCTCGTGGCCTTGGCCTGGTAGGCCGCGTCGCCCGCGATCATGACTCCGTCGTCGTAGGTCCGCTTGGCCACGCCGATCGGGATGCCTCCAATGATGTAGCCCAGGGTCTGGGCGTCGGCAAGGAAGCGGGAGGGGGGTCCGTCCGTGAACATCCGATTCAGGTAGGGCCGGGCGTTCCCCTGGCCGAGGCAGAGGCCGGCCCGCGCCGTATGGGCGCCGGGTACAAGCCACGCAAAGAAACCCGGGGCGACCGCCTGGCCCGTGAAGACCTTCACGTAACCGCGGGTATACTCTGCGCCGACGACGTCGGCCTCGAACCCGGGCAGGATCCGGTACGGCCGACCCAGGCCGAACCATCTCGTGACGTTTCCCTTCACCCCGTCCGCTCCGACGAGGACCTTACACCTGAAGGTCTCGGCCTCGCCGTTTCCTCGGGCATGCACGATGAGGTCACCCCCCTCTCGTTCGACGCCCGTCGCGAGGGTCCCGAGGTAGACCGTGGCGCCGGCATGCAGCGCGCCCTTGACCACCTCGCGATCGAAGGCAGCCCGGTCCACCACGACGGCCTCCGTCTCCCCGCCATCGACGACGAGCTCCCGGCCGCTCGGGGAGTAGAACTCACAGCCCTGGATGTCCGTCAGGATCGTGTTGCGGCAGTCCACCATGTCCATGACCCGCGGCGTGAAGATGCCTCCGCACTGAACGGGTTCTCCGATTTCACGGTGTTCTTCGAGGATGGCCACACTCCGGCCGGCTTCCGCCACCTTCTGGGCCATGTAGCCGCCCACCGGGCCGCCGCCGATGACGAGGACGTCGAAGGCCTCGCTCACGGCTCCCACTGGCCTTCCATGAGGATCAGGAGAAAATTCTCCAGGTGTTTTGCGAGGGAGGCGTTGTCGGTGTACCCGCACGCGTTGAGATCCGGCGAAGCGATGAGGGCCCGTTCCCCGTCCGCGATGATGTCCGTCGCGATGAGGCCCGGCTTCTGCACGGTGTAGGCGCCGGGAAGAACCCGCTGGTTCGGCTCCGTAATCACGGTCGCCTGGACGCCCCGTTTCACGGCCGCCTCGATGCGTTTGTTCAACGTTTCCCGTACCTCGGCCAGCGTGGGTGTGGAGATGATGAAGGTCCGCGTCGCCGTGTCCAAGAGCTCGGCAATCTTGCTGAGGACACGCTGCTTCCCCTGAATCGTGTAGACGAGCTGGGGTTCGCCCTTGTCCATGAGAACTTCATGGAGGACCTGGAGGTGTTCGAAAACCGAGGACACCCGACGCAGGACGTCGTTCTTCACCTTCTCGGGGGCCTCGGGCTTGAAGATCATGGGGCGTCCGCGGGTCGATATCGCGTATCCCTTGTCGCAGAGGCTGGAAAGGACCTTGTATGCGGACGTTCGCGGGATCCGGGAGGTTTCGGAAATGGTCTCCGCGTTCCCGTAGCCATGGGCGACCAAGGCGATGTACGCCCGGGCCTCGTAGGCCGAAAGGCCCAAGGATTGGAGGACGGCGCTCGCCTCCTGCGTCTCCTGTTGCAGATCGAGTTCCTTGCCTAGACCCTCTAAGGCGCCCTCCATCGCCCCACGCTATTCCCCAAGTCCGTAAAAGGTTTCGGCGGTGCAAGGGGTCCAAAGACAATGGTGGTGGCCCACTCCGGATGCCTACGCCTTCTTCCCCCAGGGCCGGACGAGGTCGTGCTCCACGCCTAGGTGGTCGAGGATGCGAGCGACCACGAAGTCCACGAGGTCGTCCATCGTCTCCGGGTGGTGGTAGAAGCCGGGCATCGCCGGGAGGACCGTGCCCCCACGTTGCGCGATGGTCAGCATGTGCTCGAGGTGGACGGCACTCAGCGGGGTCTCGCGCGGCACGAGGACGAGCTTCCGCCCCTCTTTCAGCGTGACGGCGGCCGCGCGTGTGATCAGGTTATCGGAAAGACCCAGGGCGATCTTGGAGAGGGTGTTCATCGAGCAGGGCACGATGGCCAAGGCGTCGAGAGGGGCGCTTCCGGAGGCAAGAGGGGCGTGGAAGTCGTCGTTGGCATACCAGGCCGACGCGAGGGACTTGAAATCCTTAGGCGAACGACCCGTCTCGGCTCGGATGACCTCCTCCCCTCCCGCCGAGATGACCAGCTCCGCTTGCCCGTTCAACGCACGGAGCAGCCGGTACGCGTAAGGGGCCCCTGAGGCCCCAGTGATGCACACCGCGAGGCGCATATCCACAAACGGAGGAACCGTACCCTCTTATACCTAGGCGGCCGGCCGGGAGCCTGGCCGGGGCGAAACGTTTTAGGTCCCGCCCTCTCTATTTGTCGAACGCACTCATGACCACGGTGTACGACGTACCCCACGATCTCCTCGTTGCGGCGGTAGCCGCAGACCTTCGGAAGGCGAAGCAGGCCCAGCCTCCTCCTTGGGCACCCTTCGTCAAGACGGGCGTCCATCGGGAGAAATCCCCCTCCGAGAGGGATTGGTGGCACACCCGCCTCGCCGCCGTCCTTCGCAAGGTCTACATCCGGGGACCCGTAGGCACCGAGCGCCTTGCAGGGGAGTACGGAGGGGCGCGGGACGCGGGATCCTCGCCTTACCACCCCCGGAAGGGGAGTCGCTCCGTGATTCGCACCTGCCTCACCCAGCTTGAGGGACTGGGATATGTCAAGAAGGGCGACAAGGGGGGCCGATCCATTACCCCCAAGGGCCAATCGTATCTCGACGGAAAGGCCCGTCAGATCATGACGCGTATGGCGAAGAAGCGGCCGGAGCTCGCGAAGTACCTCTGAGGTGTCCATGGACGAGAAGGAGCTTGAGGCGATTCGTCGCAGGAAGTTGGAGGAGCTCCAGCGCCACGCCGTCGATCGGGAGGCCCAGGAAGAGGTCGCCGCGCAGGCCCAGGCGCAGCGCCAGACGATCCTCCGGCAGATTCTGCGCCCGGAAGCCCGGGAGCGCCTCGGACGGATTACGCTGGCTTACCCGGACCTCGCCCAGGACATCGAAAACCGCCTCATCGCGCTGGCTCAATCGGGACGCATCGATAAGGCCATCGACGACGCCTCCCTCCGTCAGATCCTCCGAGCCATCATCCCGAAGAAGCGGGAGATCAACATCGAGAGGCGCTAATGGCCCATTACAAGCCCCACGCCATGAAACGCAGACTGCACAAGGCGACCAACAGCAACCGCAGGGTGCCCGCCTGGGTGATCGTCCGCACCTCCCGGCGGTTCCTCCGCCATCCCAAGCGAAGGCATTGGCGAGGGCGGAAACTGGACAAGGGATAGCATGGCTGACGAGGAGGAGCGCATTCTCACGGTCCCCCTGCGGAAGGCGTGGGACCTCCCGCGTACGAAGCGGGTTCCGGGTGCGATCAAGATCATCCGGGCCTTCGTCCAGCGTCACATGAAGGCGGCGGCGGAGGACGTATGGATCGATCCACGGGTGAACGAGAAGCTCTGGACGCGGGGCATCCAGAAGCCGCCCCGGCGGATTAAGATTAAGGCGACAAAGTTCGAAGACGACCTGGTGGAGGTATCTCTGCCGGAGGCCTGAAAGGCCCCTTGGGCCCACGGATCCTGAGCATGAACCCTCGCCGAACGACGATCCCTGGGTCGGGCATTCCGCTGGGGAACCGCGGGAGGAACCGGGGCCTTGCTGCGTAAGGTGGACTTTTCCGGCAACCCCTACCTCGGCGTCTTCGCCGCGACGAACGACGGCGCCGTGATCGCCTCTCCTTCCGTCCCCGCCAAGGCGCTGCGCCGGGTCGAAGATGCCTTAGGCGTCCGTGCGATTCGCATGAACATCGGGGGCTCCACTCTCGTGGGCAGCCTCCTCGCTCTGAATTCCCAGGCGATTCTCCTCACGAGCTTCGTTCGGGACGAGGAAATCGCGCAGTTGGAGGGCTTCCAGGCGTACGTCCTGGAGCATCGCCTCAACGCCGTCGGAAACAACGTCCTGGTCAATGACCACGGGGCTCTCTGTCATCCTGGATACAGCAAACGGGCCCGCCACGAGATGGAGGACGTGTTCGGGGTTCAGGTCCAACCGGCGACCCTGGGAGGCCAACGGACCGTGGGGTCGGCGGGGGTTGCGACCAACCGTGGGGCCATCTGCCATCCCCACGCGACCGAGGAGGAGTTGGTCCTCTTGGAGGAGGTTCTGAAGGTCAAACCGGTGATTGCCACCGCGAACTACGGAACCCCTCAGCTCGGGGCCTGCGTCGTGGCCAACGATGGGGGCGCGATTACCGGGACGCCGACCACCCCCATCGAGCTGGGCCGGATCGAGGAAGGTCTTCGGCTCTACTAGTAGGAGAAGACCCACACCTTCGGCTCTCCCTCCAGGTCCTCCGGTTGGAAGGAAACGGCCTGACCGAGCCGGAGGATCGGCCGGGAGGTGAGGGAGAGAAACTCTTCCACAGGCCGAATCGAGAGGGAGAGGCCGCCGACCCGGTAGTGCATCGGGACGACTACGTCGGGCTGAAGGGCCTCAACCCACTCGATAGCCTCATTCGGCCCGACCGTGAAGACGCCTCCCACGGGGACGAACAGGACGGAGACTCGTTCCTCGTTTTCCAACTCCACGGTATCCGGTCCCGCGCCTACGTCACCGAGATGAAGGAATGTCATCCCATCCAGGTGAAGCTGGTAGGCCCGGACCAGACCCCGCTTCTCGCCCCCCACGTCATCGTGAGGTAAGATCAGGGTCTCGACGGCCATTCCGTCGACCCTCCCGTCGACTCGGTCGTCGACCACTCGGGGATCCCCGCGCACCATGCGTGTCGCGTTGTGGTCGAAGTGGTCGTGACTCACAAAGACGAAGTCCGCCTTGGCCGAGGGGGGCGGGATTCCGAGGGAGCGGCCGTCGTGGGGGTCCAGAACCACGGCCCGACTCCCACGGATTTCAAAGCATGAGTGGCCGTGCCACGCGAGTTCCACCGACTCCCCCTCGCACGAAGCTGAGGGGCGGTTAAATTCATTTCGGAGGTTCCACGAAGGAAACTAAAAATAGGGAGCCCCTGATGAATCCGTGCGTATGAAGGCCCTGGTCCTGTGCGTCGATCGCGACAACGACCTGGGCGTAAAAGCCAACGTCCCGGGCCCTGTCGTGGGGCGCCAAGCCAATTTGGACGCCGCGATGAGACTCGGGATTCAAGACCCCGAGGACACGGACGTCAACACGATCCTCTCCGGCGTCTCCTTGTACGACGAGCTGCGGAACGACGGCATGGAGGTCGAGGTGGCCACCATCGTGGGGGACACGAAGGTCGGCCCGCAATCGGACCGAATCCTGAGCGAGCAACTGGACGCGGTGCTCGAAGAAGTCGCGCCCGACGTCGCGTATCTGGTCAGCGACGGCGCGGAGGACGAGTACGTCTACCCCATGATCGCCTCCCGCATTCGAGTGAACCACGTCAAGCGCGTCTACGTCCAGCAGAGTCGGAGCGTCGAGTCCGCGTTCTACCTCTTCACGAAGGCGATCCGGGACCCTCGCCTCCGCCGCATCATCGTCCTTCCCTTCGCCCTCTCCTTCCTTGCCCTCGCGCTGGTCCTGCTGGTGGCTCCCGAATGGGCGCTTCCGGCCGTGCTCCTCGTCCTGGGCGCCTACATGCTGGTCCGCGCCTACGATGAATACCTCAGCCCGCGCAGCCTCTGGCAACGTATCACGGGCTATTACCGGAGCGTGAAGGAGTCCCTCACCTCCGGCCGGATCGCGCTGTGGTTTGACATCGTGGCCGTCATGACCTTCCTCGCCGCCTCTTTCATTGGGTTTCGGGCGGCCTTCGTCCTCGCCCAGGACTTGGTTGCCGATCGGGTGACCTTCGTGGCGACCATGATCGTGGTCTTCCTCCAGGAGAGCTTCTGGATTTTCATCATCGCCTTCCTGCTTCACGAAGGAGGCAAGGTGGCGCAGGCGTACTTCGCGAAGGGCAAGATCGCAAGGTCGTTCTTCTACGTCGTCCTGTCTTTCGTCGTCCTCATGCTGGTCACGGCGGCCGGCCTGCAGCTCGCGGCGGCTATCCTCGATCAGGCCAGCCAGCAGAACGCCCTCATCCCGATCTATATCGAGGTCGGGCTTGCCATTTCCATCGTCCTGGTGGCGGCCTTCCTGCGCCGGACGGAGGAGCGGGAAGCCCTCAGGGAAGATGCCTGGCGGCCCTGAGGCAGGGTATGAAGTGGGCGGAATGGGAGCCCGTTTACCTTCAGATTCTCCAAGATTTCGGGTTTGATCGGCATCGGGATGAAGAGGCCGCCCGAATTCTCGCCGAGCTTCTTCCATTCCCCCGGGCAGGCCCTCGCGACCTCGCGGAACGCCTGCGGGGGCGGGTGGTCACGATCCTAGGCAACGGCCCCAACCTGGGGGACGAGCTGGAATGGACCGAGGGAGTCGTGGTGGCAGCGGACGAGGCCACCTCCGTGGCCCTCCGTCGGGGCATCGTGCCAGCCATCGTCGTGACGGACTTGGATGGTCATATCGAGGACCAGGTCGAGGCGCACGAGCAGGGAGCCCTCGTCGCCATACACGCCCACGGGGACAACATGGAGGCCCTCCGACGGTGGGCACCCGCGTTCGGACCGCTGAGTGTGGGGACGACGCAGGCCGAGCCCTTCGACGCCATCCACAACTTCGGCGGCTTCACAGACGGAGATCGGGCGGTCTTCCTGGCCGACCACTTCGGGGCGCTTGAGATTCGGACCGTGGGGTTCGATTTCGATCGACCCAACCCGAAGGACCGGCCCACGGCCGTCAAGCTTCGCAAGCTCGATTGGGCCCGCCGGCTGCTGGAAGACCTGGGAAAGCGCCGACCCCTCACCGGTCCATCATCCGCCAACTCAGGATAGGGCGCTTCGCTGCCGAGACCTCGTCGACGCGGGCCACGGCGGCATTCTGGGGAGCGGCCCTGAGCACATCGGGGTCCTCCTCTTTGATCCGCGCGAGCGCATCCACAAAGGCGTCCAGTCCCTCTTGGGTCACGGACTCCGTCGGCTCAATCATGAGGGCCTCCTCCACCAGGCCCGGGAAATAAATCGTGGGCGGGTGGATCCCGTAGTCGATGAGACGCTTGGCCACGTCGATCGCGCGCACCCCCTTTTCCTTCAGGGGGGCGGCACTCGCCACGAACTCGTGTTTGCGCAGCCCTCCGAAGGGAACGGGGAAGTGCTCCTCGACGCGCACCCGGAGGTAATTCGTGTGCAGGACCGCGCGCTCGGTGACGCGGAGGAGACCGTCGGCGCCCATCCGGGTGATGTACGCATACGCTCGGAGGAGGACGCCAAAGTTCCCGTAGAACGCCCGCACCTTGCCGATCGACTTCGGCCGGTCGTAATCGAGGCGATATCGGACACCATCGTAGGCAGCGAGGGGTAAGGGGAGGAACTCCGCGAGGGGGCCGCGGGCGCCCACAGGTCCCGCACCGGGCCCCCCGCCCCCGTGGGGGGTGGAGAAGGTCTTGTGGAGATTGAAATGAGCCAGATCGAAGTCCATCTTCCCGGGGTTGGTCTTCCCCAGGATGGCGTTGAGGTTGGCCCCGTCGTAATAGAGGAGGGCGCCCTGGGCATGGACCAGCTTCGCGATGGTCAGGGTCTCGGACTCGAAGATGCCCAGCGTGTTGGGGTTGGTCAACATGAAGGCCGCCGTTCGCTCGCTGACCGCGCCCTCTAGGGCCCCCAGATCGACGACCCCCTCCTTGGAGGGGATCTCGACAACGTCGTAACCTGCCATCGTCGCGCTGGCGAAATTGGTCCCGTGTGCGGTATCGGGGAGGACGACCTCGGATCGGTCCTCTCCCCGCTCCTCGAAGTAGGCACGGGCCATGAGGAGGCCCGTGAGTTCGCCCTGGGCCCCCGCCACCGGCTGCAGACTCACCTCGTCCATCCCGGCGACTCGGGCGAGCATTTCTTGGAGCTCGAACAGAATCTGGAGGGCCCCCTGCACGGTCTCTTCGGGCTGCAGGGGATGCAGCCGACGCGCCTTCGGGGACGCGGCCAAGGACTCGGCGTACTTCGGGTTGTACTTCATCGTACAGGACCCCAGGGGGTAGAAGCCCGAGTCCGTCCCGTAGTTCATCTGAGAGAGTCGGGTGAAATGACGGGCGACCTGGAACTCCTCCAGGTTGGGGATGTCTAGCTCTGCTCGACGCAGGTCCTCGGGCACCCGCGCCGAGGGGCCAATCGTACCGTCCACCTCTTGAGGCAGCTCGATCAGGAGCGGTTCGTCGTGCCGGGCCTGACGGAAAGTCATTTGCCCCCCTCCAGCGCTCGAACCAGCTCCTGGAAGTCGGCCCGCGTGTGTCGATCGGTGACCGCAAAGAGGGATGCGGGGGCGGCCTGGGGAAGGACCGTCGACAGGTCCACGCCGCCGTTCAGCCCGCGTCGAGCCAGGCGCTCCACCAGGGTAGCGAACGGAGCCTTGTGAGCCACGGGAAACTCGTTAAAGTAGGACCCGGGGAAGAGGGGGGCCTGGAAGCCGGGAACTCCGTCGAGATGACTCATGAGCTCCCGGGCCCGGTCCATGAGATGGGTCGCGAGACTCCGAAGGCCTCGGGCCCCTTGGAACGCGAGGTAGATCGTGGCACCCACGGCCAGGAGAGATTCGTTCGTGCAGATGTTGCTCATGGCCTTGCCCTTCCGGATGTGTTGCTCGCGGGTCTGCAGGGTCATGGTGAAGGCGCGGTCCCCCCCTCGATCCTTTGTCAGGCCGATGACGCGCCCCGGCATCTTTCGGATGTGCTCCTGTCGGCAGGCGAAGAGGCCAAGGGAGGGCCCCCCGAAGTTCATCCAGCCTCCCAGGCTCTGGCCTTCCCCGATGACAATGTCCGCCCCGTAGTCGCCCGGCGGTCGAAGGACGGCCTGCGCCAGAGGATGAACCCCAACGATCAGGAGAGCGTCAGAGAGGGCATCCTGGACCTCCGTGACTTTCGAATCCAGCTGGCCGAGAAAGCTGGGCGCCTCGACGTAAGCGGCGGCCGTGTCGTCTCCGACCAACTCCTCCAAATGGCCAAGATCAAGGGTCCCATCCTCCGTGTCGTATCCGGCCTCGCGAACCCGCATCCCGGGCCCTCGAGCATAGTTTGCAAGAACGGCCTTCTTCTCCCCATCGAGCAGGGTCGGGATGACAATCTCGCGCTTTCCCGTGATGCGCCGGGCCATCAGAGCGGCCTCGCCGAGGGCGGTGGAAGCGTCGTACATCGAGCTGTTGGCCGCGTCCATGCCCGTGAGCTCGCACACGAGACTCTGGAACTCGAAGAGGACTTGGAGGAGTCCCTGGCTCAACTCCGCCTGATAGGGGGTGTATGACGTGTAGAACTCGGACCGGCTAAGGAGGGCGTCTACCAACGCGGGAACGTAGTTGTCGTAGTACCCTGCACCCAGGTAGCTCGTCACCTCGCCAACGGTGCGGTTGCGTTCCAGGATGCGGGAAACCTTCCGAACGGTCTCCGCTTCGCTGAGCCCCGTGGGCAGATCGAGGCCCTCCACTCGGACCTCCGGGGGAATATCCTCGAACAACGCGTCAATGTCCTTCAGCCCAAGGAATTCCAGCAGGACGTCCTTGGTGGGAGACATATCGAACCTTCTCGGAAATTGAGGGGCCTTTAATGAGCGTGAGCGAGTCGGGCGTCCTGCCCTTCGGCGTCTCCCGAGGCCTTGTCCCCGCCGGAGACAATCGCGATCACCGCGAATTCCTCCCGGTCATCGAGGGGCGCGTCCATGGGAATGGGGAGACGGCCGCGTAAGAGGAGGTGGGCTTCCGGGTTCCGATCGAGGTTCTCCAGGAGCTGGAACCCGGTTGCTCCATCCTCGAGTTCGACCCTGTGGTCCTCCCCATCGGGGAGGGTGCGGACCCGAAGGAGCATGGGGTTCCACTTAAGACCTGGTTGGCTATTAAGCGTCTCCGGGCCGGGGTAGCCTAGCCAGGCCAAGGCGGTAGCCTCGAGAGCTACTGGTGCTTCGCACCGCGGGAGTTCGAAAAGGATATCGGAAATCTCCCCCCCGGCGCTCCCGTTGATCCGGACTAGATGGACCAGATCAGGGAAACCGCGGTGACAATGACCACGCTGGCAATGGCCATCCCGATCACGAGATAGGGAGAGAGTTTCAGGGACTTGTCCGACTCGGAATCGAAGTAACGAATGAGACCCGCCGAGGACTGGAAACCCTGCCTCTTCTCCTTGGCCATCGCCGCGCTATGGGAGACGTTCCTATATAAAGAATCAGTGACTGGCCATCACCCCCCCTCACACGGGCCGATTCGCGGCTCCTGGCCTCGTGAGAATAGTTAAATGCGGTTTTTTGCCATTGCAAACGCCCCACTTGGCCAGGGGAGCTAGAGATGGCAGAGGAGAACACCGTCTACATCGGCAAGAAACCCATCATGAACTACGTGCTGGCTGTCGTGACCCAGTTCAACAGCGGTTCCGAAGTGGTCATCATCAAGGCCCGGGCAGGTCCATCGGTCGCGCGGTGGACGTCGCAGAAGTTGTGCGCCACCGTTTCATGCCGGACTGCAAGGTCAAGGACATCGAAATCTCCACGGAGAAGATCACTGGCGAGGACGGTCGTACGGCCAATGTGTCCAGCATCGAGATCTTTTTGACACGCTAGGCGAGTCCGGGCCCGACCCGGTAAGGTTTATGGTTGTGTTCTGGGTGTTTCAGCCGTGGCTCTCCCGATTCCGCCGCCGGAGGCCGAGGAGGATACGCGTCGCGTCTTCGCCAAGACCCCCCTCTGTCCCTCCTGTCTAGGACGTCTCTTCGCGAAGGTGGACACGGGGCTGACGAACCGGGAGCGTGGCCGCCGAGTCTTGGCGAGCCTCGGCTTGGAGGCCCCCGCTGCCTGCTGGCTCTGCAAGGGCCTCATGGAGGAAATCCCCACGTTTGCCGACCTGGTTGCGGCCGCCCTCGAGGGGTGGGACTTCGACAGCTTTCTCGTGGGCTCGCGCGTGGACCCCGATGTCCTGAACCGAGAGGAGATTCTGTGGGCGGAGCTGGGTCTGGACACGTACGAACCCATCAAGGCCGAGATCAATCGGGAGGTGGGAAAGCTCTTGGAGGCGCGCCTCGGGCAGACCGTAGACTTCCAGCGGCCCACCATCGCCGCTGTCATCGACACGATGATGGACCATGTAGACCTCCAGGTGGCCCCACTCTATCTGTACGGTCGCTACCGGAAGCTGGCCCCCATGCCGCAGACGAAATGGCCGTGTCCGGACTGTCGAGGTGCGGGATGCGAGACGTGTGACCACCGCGGAACCCTCTACGAGATGAGCGTGGAGGAGGTGATCGCCGCCGCCGTCATGCCCCGGGTCGAGGGCGAGGACCACACCTTCCACGGCATGGGCCGGGAGGACATCGACGCGCGAATGTTAGGCCGGGGGCGCCCCTTCGTCTTCGAGATCCAACGACCTCGTCGGCGGACCCTGGATTACGAGGCGGTGGCGCTCGAGATCGAGCCCGGAGGACAAGTTTCCGTCTCGGAGATGCGTCTGTCGTCCCGGGAGGAGGTCGTGGCCATCAAGGCCCTCCGATCCGAGAAATCCTACGCCGTCCGGGTCCGATTGGGTTCGCCCACGAGCCTAGCAAAACTTCAAGAAGCGGTGGCCGCATTGAAGGGCAAGGAGATCGTCCAGAGAACTCCCGCCAGGGTCTCCCACCGTCGGGCCGACCGAGAGCGCGTCAAACGGGTTGTGGACGCCGAGGTCCTTCAAGCCCACGGCACGGAGGTCGAGCTTCGGATCCGGGCCGAGGCCGGGACCTACATCAAGGAACTGGTCCACGGAGACGAGGGCCGGACGCGTCCCAGCCTGGCCGCACTGCTGGAGACCGAGGCTCAAGTGGAGCGCTTGGACGTTCTCGAGGTACACGACGAGGGAGCGTATGGTCAAGGCCTCCAAGGGTCCAAGGCGCAGGACGCGACGGAAGTTCCGGAAACGACCCCGGGATAGAGGACTCCCTCCTGTCACGCATTTCTTCACCCCCTTCGTCCCCGGCGAGAAGGCCGCCATCGTCATCGATCCGAGCGTCCACAAGGGCCAGCCCAACAAGCGCTACCACGGCCTGACGGGGACGGTAGAGGAGCGACGGGGCCGGGCGTACGTGGTGGCCGTACGGCAGGGGGGCCTCATCAAGCGGGTGATCGCGACCCCCGAGCACTTGCGCAAGGTACGGTAGGTGCTTGGATGGAGGATTACTTGACCCTGGCCGAGGTCAGGGAGCTCCTTGAGAAGGAGAAAGAGGATCGAGGCGAGCTCTCCCCGGAGCAAGGGTATGCCCTCCAGCACGCGGAAGCCTTCGCCCGTATTCCGGCTAAGAAGGCCAAGAAACTGGTCCAAGGGCTTCTGGAGCTGGAGTTCATGTCCCCCGCCATCGCCGTCAAGGTCGTGGACCTCATGCCCACGGAACCCGAAGAAGTGCGGGCCATCTTCTCCAAGGAACGATTCACCCTCGCCAAAGAGGACCTCGACCGCGTGCTGAATCTCGTGGAAAAGTACCTTTGAGGGGGTCTTTTGGAGGATTACGCCCGCGTCATCGATTACTTGCCCCAAGGCCATCCCGAGGGACCCCGCCATCGACGGGAGGCCGTGGCCTACGGGATCGGCGAGGACGAGTTCAAGCTGTTCGAGCTGGTATCCCGGGACGGCGTTGACATGGTCATCGGGGAGGGAGTCTACATCGGGAAGGACTTGGAGCTCCGGGACAAGGTTCAGCACGTGAAGCGCCGGATCGGATACGAGGAGCTCACCGTGGCCGCCCAGAACGAACTCTCCTTTGTGCTCGAGGAGATCGTGGAGGAGCATGAGGAACGGTACCTGCGATTCTACAACGAGGCGCAGGCCATCACGACGCGGTTTCACATGCTCGAGCTCATCCCGGGGCTCGGAAAGAAGACGATGTGGGGAATCCTCGAGGAGCGGAAGGCGGGCCAGTTCACTAGCTTCGAGGACCTCACGAAGCGCGTTCCCACTCTCCATCACCCCGCCCGCCTCCTCGCCAAGCGCATTGAGATGGAGCTGGCGGATCCCGCCCAGAAGTATCACATCTTTGTGTCACGTTGACCCGAGACGGTACTTTCGGGCACCTCCCCTCGTCGGATATAAGAACCTCTAACCTCAGACCCACGCGTGGACCTTCCTATCCGCCGTCTCTCCGGCAAGGCCGCCTCCGCGCGTCTCTCTCGGGTTCCTATACCTTCCATTGCGAGGGGCGAGCCCTGGACCCCGCCTGCCTCCCTTTCCCTTTCCGGAACCTCTCCTCCGGGGGTTTTCATCGGACGCTATGGGTATCCGAAGGTGAACGTCGGGCCCCTCCTGCCCCCCTTCCACGGGGACACCACGCTCCTCGACCTCCCCGAAGCGTGGCTTGATTTCGATTTCCCGGAGATCATCGCCTTTCGATTCAGCCTGGTACGTGGAATGCGTCGAGTGGCCGTGAACGTCAGCGAGGGCGGACGATTTCTGGATCAGCTCCAGGAACTGGCCCTGGCCGCCCGGCCCGCGGACCTGGAACTCGCATTTTCCCGTCCGCCCCGAGGAGGGATGTCGTCCGATCGGGTTGCGCAGCCCTTCGGCCCGTCGGCCCCTTTGCTCCAGATGGGCACGAGTGGTGTCAAGACGGACGCCCGCCTGGAACGAGTCTGGGGGGACGGAGACCTGAGAGCGGGGGCTGCGATCCTGCGGCTCTACGATGAAGGGGTGGAGGTCTCCCGCATCATGCGCGCCCTGAGCGCGGGGGTTCTCGGGCTGGAGGACGGGAGGAAGCTCGTCCCCACGCGCTGGAGCATCACGGCTGTGGATGATGCGTTGGGCCTTCGCCTATTGGAGGACGTCCGGACTCTCCCTCTGATCGATGCCTTCCGGGTGTATGAGTCGGTCCGCTTAGACAACCGTTTCCTCGTCTTGTTGCTCCCCCGGGTCTGGAGTTATGAGCTCCTGGAAGCCTGGTTTCCGCGGACCACCTGGAACCCCTCCACTCGTGAGATTGCCATGATCGGAGACAGCGAGGGGTATCGAGGCCGGAAGGCCTACGCCTCCATCCGAGGCTGTTACTACGCTGCCCGGTTCGCGGTCGCGGAAGCCCTTGCACGGGAGGGCCGCCAGGCGACGGCGATCGTCTTGCGGGAGACTCACGCGGGTCACTTCCTCCCCCTTGGCGTCTGGAATGTCCGGGAGAACGTGCGGCGGGCCTTGCGCCAGCCCTATCTGAGCTTCCCGGACCTCACCCAGGCCCTCTCGTACGTCGGCACGCGGTTCGAGATTCCCTTGGAGGAGTGGATTCGGCAGAGCGCCGTGATTTCCTTCGCCCTGCGCCAGCGTCGACTTACCGACTATCCCGGGTGGGCGGGATGGTGACCCGTGACTTTCCCCCTCGGCCCATCCCGGCGGTGTCCGGTGTGCTCTTCCGGGGCAACGAGGTGCTGCTGGTCCGACGAAAAGTGGCTCCCTACGTCGGTCGGTGGAGCCTTCCGGGAGGGTCGGTCGAGGTGGGGGAGACCTTGCGCGAGGCGGTGGTTCGGGAGGTCCTTGAGGAGACAGGATTGGATGTGCGCCCGACGGAACTCGTGGGCGCCTACGACAGCATCGTGGAAGAGGGCGGCGGAGTACGCTTTCATTTCGTCCTCTTGGATTTCCTCTGCCAGATCGTGGGCGGCCGGCTTCGTCCGGGCAGCGATGCCTCCGCCACGGAGTGGGTCCGTCTTGCGGATCTCGAGGAGGTTGATCTGACTCCCCTCGCGCGCACCGCCATCCTGGAGGCGGTACGGCTTCGAGACAGACCGGATCGGGAGTAGGCTCCTGAGTCCCTCAGTCCGTGGATGCCTTCCCCAACAAGAACGAGTGCGGGTGGAGGAGACTGGCGTCCTTGAGGACCCACATCGGCCACTCCCACTGCACCCACTCGATGGGCATCTCCCCGGGAAGGTGGACAAACTTGACGGCCTCAATCTCGTCGGTGTCCCGTGGACCGTCTTCCGCCGCAAGCACACGGCACAGCACGAGGAAGGACCATCGTTCCCATTCGGCATCCCGAAACCGAATCCGAATACGGTGGAGGGCGGGGACCTCGTCGATGGCTACGTGGCAACCCGTCTCTTCCAGGGCCTCGCGCAGGGCAGCCTCCTCGACCCCCTCCCCGGGCTGGATGCGGCCGGTCGGGAGGAGGAAGTCCTGGGATCCCTCTCGATGCCGGACCACCGCGAGACGGCCATCAGCATCCCGCACGAGCGGCACAACCTCGCCATCGCATGGGGGTTCCTCGGGTTCGTCGCGGTCCCGCCTGTCCCAGTCGACAACACGACGCCGAATCCGCCCGTATTTCTGGAGGAGCCGATCGACCTCCTCGTCTGGGGGCCGCTCGAGCCTCACCACGGGCCTAGGCAGAGAGGGCATCCGTTAAGCCGTTGCCGCGGGGCAGGAGCGGGCCTGCCGGGAATTTCTGGCCCTCGAGGGCCTTTCGAACCCAGGTTCGGGGCTCCGGAGGCCCCTGTGATGTCCATTGCAGTCCGGCACGTGCGGCGCGCAGGATAGCTACACTACAGGCCCGCGAAGGCGGGAAGGACCCAACGCGATATATCTATAGGGGGCTCAGAAAGCCATGGGGGCCGGGGCGCTATTCCTTGGTCCAATAGACCATGTTCTTGTGGTCGTTCCGACAGTAGACGGGCACGGCCTTGGTACCTCGTGAGGCCTCCAGGCTCGCCGTGGTGTATCCCTCCCCGATGGGATAGACGTAGAAACTCGCCCCGCACTCCGGGCATTTGAACGTAAACATATCGACCATGGGCAATCCTTCCCAATCTCCTGCGCCATAAGCCTTTCACGGTGGATGGGCGGAGCTACTCCTTCGTGGCCTTGTCTTTCTTCTGAAACTCTGTATAGCCGCAGCGACCGCAGGACACCCGATCCTCGTGTTGCGCCAAGAACACGCCGGATCCGCAGCGGGGGCAGAACGGGCGCTCCCGCTTGAGCTTGCCTTCTTCGACCTTGTAGAGCTCGCGCTTCTTCATGCCGGCGCCTCCGCGAGCCCGTTCCGGGCCAGTACGTGGGGGCGCTCCAGGCGACGTGCATCCTCGACCGACTCGTAGATCTTCGCGTACCCCCGGGCCTCTCGCTTCCCGAACTGGGAGTGGACGCTGTCGATGACAAGCACCTGCTTCTTGAGTTTCAACTCCTTCGCGAGTCCCTCCCGCATCTCGGGTCGCGAAGGGGTTGTCCCTTCCGCGTAGCGGACCTGGAAGCGCACTTCCAGTCGAGTCAGGAGCTTATTCTCCCGCCGGGAGAGAATCTCAATTTCCATTCAGGACCTCCATGCGTGCCAGGAACGCGTCGGCACGTCCACGGCTTTCGCCGGTGATATCCACAAGAACGGCACCCCGGGCCGGCAACCCGTAGGCCACGACATACCCCGACGGGGCCAGCGCGATGGCCGGCAGGGCCATCAGATCTTCCTCCCCTCGGACCCGAATCACGACGGGCCCCCGATGATCGTAGGCCTGCCTCAAGGCATCCCACGTTCCGGCCGCGATCTGCCCCGCCGGGTTCTCCACCTCAAGGGTCTTGGCCCCTTCGAAGAGGGGCAGGTCGTTCAGTCGATCATCCGGGCGTCTCTCGACGTGAAAGTCAACGATGGCGACCCGAGGCCGCTGCGTCGCGGTCAGGGCGGCGGCGGTGACGTAATCCCCCACGGTCACCAGTTTGCCCTGACCCTTGACCTCACGATCGAAGCCCTCGGCATCCGTGAGGCGTCCCAGGGGGATGCGGAGTTCGGGGCGCATCGCCTCAGGAAGCCGCAGTGTCTTACCGAACCCGGAGGGCATATCGTCCGTTGGCATCGATCCCCATCTTCTTCGCGATCTCGGACTTGGCATGGTCCACGATGACCACGTAACCCTGCCAGTCCTTGGAGGTCTCGGTCCCGTCCCGGGGACAGCGGTCCTCCTCCGTAATGAAGCTGCACACGCGGCACGCTTTGAGAACTTTGGCTACCATTAGCGCCCCCGGGCCTTCCTGGCCTTCCTGCGATCCTCCTCGAACCAGTCGAGCTTGCCGAGGGCCGCCTGGCGCATCGTGAGCCCAATCTTGCTCTCCCGCGGATTTCGCTCGTTGAGGCTCACGGCCACGATGCGCGACCGGGTCTTGTCTCCCAGGCGCAAGTCCCGCTTCGTATCCTTGCCAATGAGTCGCTGATTGTCCTCATCCACGTCCACGCGGTCATCCATGATCTGGCTGATGTGGAGCAGGCCATCCAGAGGCCCGAAGCGGACGAAGGCCCCGAACTTGAGCACCTCGACGACGCTCCCTTCGACCATCTCCTGCATGGTTGGTTGAAACATCAGGGCGTCGAAACGGACCTTCTGGTAGACGGCGCCGTCCCCGTGGACGATACGCCCGTCGCCCACCCGCTTGATGTTGGAGGCCAGGAGGGTGAGTCCGTCCTCCCCGCTCACGTTCCCCTCGAGGGTGGTTCGGGTGAGTTCCTTGGCGACCTCGTCCAGGTTCTCGCCCAGTCGGTCGGGCGGGATGCGCACGACGTCCTCACGGGTGACTTTGACATACATGGGATAGCCTCAGGCCCGCGTCGAGCACAAGGTCGTCTCAACGGGATCCCGCCGGGGCACCGGGCAGGCGCCCGTAGTCGCGGGCTTCGGTTCAAGGGCGCCCAGAATAAGAAGTTGTCGGGAGAGGTCGCCAGCCTCAGGACCCGAACTTCTTTGTGCGGTTCGCCAGATCGAGCAGGAGGGGAAGCACGTCCACCCCACGAATTCTGCTGAGGGATCCCTTTGCCACGGCGAGCTCGTCGTACTGGCGGACCTCGTCCTTTCGTCCCCCGTCGGTGTAGGCGAGAAGAGGAACCGGATCTGCGCTGTGCTCCCCCGTCGAGCTGGGAGTGGAATGATCGGCGGTGACGCCAAGGACCCACTCCTCGCGGAAGGCCTCCCGCAAGGGCCCCAAGGCCCGGTCGATGCGTTCGACCACCCGGACCTTCTCCTCGGGGCGTCCGTCGTGACCCGCGATGTCGGGCGCTTTGATGCTCACCACCACGACGTCGTGTGTGTCCAGGGCCGCCATGGCTTCGGAAACCTTGGCGTTGAAGTCCGAATCGAGGCCTCCCGTGGCCCCCTCTACGTCGAGGAGATCCATCCCAACCACACGACAGATGCCTTTCACGAGGGCGACGCCCGCCACCGCCGCGAATCGGAGGCCCCATACCTCGGACAAAGGGGATATCTTGGCAAGTCGGCCCGCCCCTCTGGGCAACACGACGTTGGCGGGAGGGAGACCCTCCTGGAGGCGCTGTCTGTTGATGGGATGGGTAGAGAGGATTTCCCGGGCGCGGTCCATGAATTGGTTGACGATCTTCGCCGTCTTCGCCGCCTCGGGTGCGAGGGCCCTTACCTCGGCCACGGGCACCCCTACGGCATGGGGATCCCCATCGGTTACCCGGGGGTCGAGTCCCTTTCCCCGGAGTAGGAGGGCTCCGCGGTGTTCGGTGCCCTCCCGAAAGGCAACCGCGGTCCCATCCAGGGTCATGTCCGTGAGTGAGGCCGCGAGCTCATCGGTCCCCTCCCGAATCCTGCCGGCCCGACGATCCACCACCTTCCCGGCAGAGTCCAAGGTGGCGAAGTTGCATCGAAAGGCGACGTCTCCCTCCCGCACGTCAAGGCGCACACCGGCGGCCTCGAAGGGACCCCTTCCCGTGTAGACCTTGTGAGGGTCGTAACCGAAGAGGGCCAAATGCGCCGTATCGCTTCCCGGTCGAACCCCGGGTGCGATGACATCGACCTGCCCGCACGCCCCCTGAGCGGTGAACCAGTCCAAGTTGGGGGTGGTGGCGGCCTGCAAGGGGGTCTGGCCTTGGAGCTTCTTGACAGGCCGATCCCCTAAGCCATCGCAGACCACGAGGATGACCCGCTTCTCCATCCGCGGGGCGGTAGAGGCTCGGGCTAATTAGGGTTATTGGACTCCGGTGATGAAGAGTTGTCACAAGTCGAAGACTCATGTAGGAGGCTGTTGATATTCTACAATTTCAGGGTTATCTTGACTTCCACGCCTTGCATGGGCTGTTCCAAGGCCGGAGGCGCAGCCGAAGAGACTTTATTAAGGCGGTTTATGCCCCAGGAATAACTGCGTTATGGGGGTGATCAGATTCGCGATCTGGGTCCCGGAGGAGAGGAAGTGGTCACCGATCTTCGGAGAGGAGTGGCGACGAAGGAAGGGCCTCCGTTTCGTCTCATCCGGAGGCGGTACGTATGGGACTGGTGTCGACCGACCCAGCTCAAGGGAGGCCTGGTGTGAGGAATGAGTATTTGCGTTTCGGCGTGCTGATCGGGGTGGTCTAGCCGGACGGGCTGGGGGATTCATGCAACTGCAGCAGATCGATTTTGTCAATCCGTTGCACGGTGAGGGGTACAGCAAGTACGGCGTGTACTGCCAGCCCTATGGCGGAGAGATCATCCGGCAGCTCGTCCGCCAGATCGATCCCTCCATCCGGTTTCGAATCCTAGACGAGACCCGTGGGGACCAGATGGACTTCGAAGGCGACGTGATGTTCGGGACCGCCTACACCTACCCCGTCAAGCGGCTATACCGGATCGCCCAGGGGTATCGGAGTCGCGGGAAGCCGGTGGTCCTTGGTGGCATCCACGTCAGCATGATCGCGGGCTATCCGGAGTTTTGGCGCGAGGAATACAAGAACGCCGACGCGATCGTCCTGGGGGAAGGAGAGAGCGTCGTCCCAGACCTCATCGCGGACTTGAAGGCCGACCGACTGAAGCCGCTGTACAAAGGTCATCCGGTTGAATCGGACTTCCCGGTCTTGTGCGAGGAACCGCTGCGGCCAGGCTGGCAGTTTCCGGTCCAGTTTCTCCGCGGCTGCCCCTGGGGCTGCGAATTCTGCAGCGTCCCGGGCATGTTCGGGAATCGATATCGGCAGCGCCCCATCGAGTTCATCCTCCAAGAGGTTGAGCGCTATCACGAAGTTCGAGGTCCGACGAACACCATGGTCTCCTTGGACGATGACCTCAATGATCCCAAGACCGTCTATCCCGTTCTGGAAGCGATTCGCGAGCGCTTCGGAGGGGTCCAGGGGGGTTGGACGAGCGCAACCGACATGAACCTCGTGGTGAATTTCAAGGGCGGAATCAACCACAAGTTTCTTCAGCTGGCCAGCGACACAAACTGCTACTCCCTGTACTTCGGTTTCGAGAACGCTAGTCCTCGTGTCTTGAAAGAGGAAATGGGCGTCAAGAAGAACACTCCCAAGTACTACCCGAAGCTGGCGAAGGCTTGTCACGATTACGGCATCATGGCCTGGGGGTCCACCATTTTGTCGCCGCAGAGCGTGACCTGGGAGGACGTCGAGTTCATGGTAGACTGGTATAACGCCGCCGAGATTGACGTGATGGGCTGGAGCATTCTGACCCCTCTGCCCGGCACCCCGCTGTTCGACAAGATGTATCGCGAGGGCATCGTCTACACGGGAGACGACAAGAGCAAGGCGACGAAGGTGGAGTGGTTGGACTTGGATTGGAGCAAGTACGACGTGCTCCACACGGTCTGGGGGGCGGAAGGGGCCCCGCATGGACCCCAGGAGATTGAAGAGATGCGGGAGTGGGCGATGAACAACTACGAAACGGGGCTCACAAAGAGCGCCCTTCTCGTCGCGTACAATCTGATTCGCGGGACGCCCAGAGGGGCCATTAGGCACGGAGTCCGTGCCTTCATGGGTCTCAAGCATCGAGGGATCCTCCCGGAGAAACTGATCGAGAGGGCCTTCTTCGGGAAGAGGGTCAGGTCCGAACTAACCTAAGTGCACCGTTCGCTCGATTCTGCGCTGCGAGAGGTCACGACTCCCATTTTCGACCTTGCTAACGCGGTTGCACAGGGGATTTGCGAAGAACGAAGCGCTCGCCAGGCCCCACCCCAACGATTTCCCTTGCGTGCCCCCAGTTCGCCGCGATTTCCAGGTATCCGTCGCTAGAGATGGTGATGAGGAGGGCCTTCCCCGGTTCGTGAGAGACGTAGCTCGCTACGAAGGGGACCTCGTAGGTTCCCCCCGTTTCCAAGGTATAGGAGCCACCGAGGGACGTCCAAGGTGGGAGGGCCTCCTCAGGAACGTTGGTGATCAGGTTCCCGAAGCGATCTTCGAAGAGAATCTCCCCTCGGATGACGTCCTCCGTTACCTCGTACTCTCCAAAGTCCAACGACATAGGGGACGAGACGAGGTTGCCCATTTCCGCGGGTTCCACCCCCAGGCTTAGGTGGGCGGCGGCTGGGGCGAAGATGTCGCGCCCATGGAAGGTTGGGGAAACCTCGGGGAGGCGATACGCCTCGTTAGAGAGCTCGTAGGCCGTAAACTCGCCGAGGGTCGCGGCTGCAGGAAGGAGGAGACCATTGTCGGGGCCGACCAGAGTGCCCCTCTCTCCCTCGACGACGAGGGGTTTGCGGGGGCCGCCAACTCCGGGATCCACGATGGCGAGGTGGATGGCCGAGGGATAATAGGGGACCACCGAACTCAACACGAAGGCCCCTTCGCGCACGTTCTGCGGCGGAATGTCGTGGTCCAAGTCCACGAGCGTGGCCTCTGGGTTAATGGAGAGGATCACGCCCTTCATCGCTGCCACGTACTTGCCGGGCCCGAAGTCGGAAAGGAGGGTAACGAGGGGCATCGCTTAGCTCAGCCGGGCCACGGTCACCCGCTTGTTGGCAAAGAAGGCGTCCTGGAGGGTCTTCCCCTCCTCACTCCCCTTGGCGACCCGGATGAGGCCGTCTCGTCCGACGGTCCCTTGGAAAAGGGGCTGGCCTGCGATTCGGACCTCCACGTGCTGCCCTGAGAATTCTCCTCCGGCCTGGACGATGACGCTCCGGCGCTCCATGTCGACCTTCGCCGGTTTGCCCTCGGAGCGCGTCTGGCCCTTTCGGTTCCGTGCCTTCAGGGGCTGGATGTTCAATTTGATGCCGATGATTCGTTCGATCTCGGAGATGTGCCGACCCTCTCGGCCAATCACGCCGGCGATCTCCCTCTCGGGGACATAGACCGTGGCCGCACTCTCTCCCTCCAGCTTGACGTGCACGGGACCGTTGACGAATCGGGCGAGCTCGTAGGCGACCTGCCGTTCGGCCAGGCTCTTCAGCGGGCTGCTCTCCGCCCCCTCCTCGACCGGCATCACGACGACCTGATCGCCGTAGGTGTAAATCTCGAACTCGGTACGTCCTGACTCGAAGTCCACGATCTCGATGACGGGCCGCGCCAAGTCCGCCTCGATCATGCCTTGCGGCACCTTCACCGAGAAGCGGAGGTTGTAGAACTGTCGGATCGCCCCATCTTCCACGAAGAGCACGGTGTCCACAATCTGGGGTATCATGCCGAGCTCGACACGTCCGATGAGCCGCTGGATGGCGTCGATTCCTCGCGTGGCGTGCACCACGCCGACGAGGCCTACCCCGGCAAGCCGCATGTCCGCGAAGACCTGAAAGTCCGCCGTCTTCCGGAGCTCGTCGTAGATGGTGTAATCGGGGCGAACGAGCAGAAGGAGGTCGGCGGTTCGGCTCATGTCGCCTTCGAGGGCCGTGTACTGCGTGATCTCGTCGATGACTTGCAGGTCGCGTGGCTTCTCCATCGTCTTGACGATCCACCCGATCTCGTGAAGGTACTCCGCGACCGCCTGAGCCAGCGTGCTCTTCCCCGCCCCTGGCGGCCCGGCAATCAGGAGGCCACGGTACCGATCCCGCAGTCGTTCTTGGATAATCTCCGCGAACTTGTACTCCTTCAGACTCACGTGGGCCACGGGACGAACAGCCGTAATCTCCAGGCCATCGGAGAAGGGAGGCCACGCCATCGCGACACGGATGTCGTCGAGCTGCACGACCGTCGCCCCGCCTTCGTCCATCTCCACGAACCCCTTCGGATGCTGTTTGGCTTCCGCCAGGATCTCGCGGGCCATGCGCTTGACCTGCTGTTCTCCCAGTTTCTCCTTGCCCACGGTCTTCAGGACCATCTGACCGGGCTTCCCCGCCTTCACGCGGGGCAAGGTGTTCACTTTGAGGTGTACAGACATGACGTCCGGTTCGAAGTACTTCAGCAGACCGGGCTTGGGCCGCTTCCCCTTGGTCTTGGGGCGCAGATACTCGACGGGGATCCGTTTCGCCTCGGCGACGCGCGCCTGAATCCAGTCGCTCGTGATGAGGGTGGCGCCCTCCTCCTCCGCGACGGACCGGATGGCGGCGTCGATGGCCCCGCCACCGGCCAGTTTGATGTCATCCAGCGTGGGACGACTTCCGACGTATCGCAACGCGATGTGGCCGCTGTCAGCGAGTTGGGCGAGCTCCCCGAGCTCCTCCAGCCCCTTGTAGCCCGTCTCCTGCCCTCGGTCGGCCTGGGCTTCCAGCTCGGCGACGACGGCCTCGGGGACGATGACCTCTGCCGCCCCCCGTTCCTTGTGCCGAACGATGCTCGTGATACGTCCGTCGACGACGACGCTCGTGTCGGGAACGATTTTCATGTCGTGTCTCGAACCGACCATTCCTCGGACGGGTTAAAGAGTTTGAGCAACCCCTCTCCATCGTGCGTGGGGGAGACCTCCCTAGGGCGTCCCGCGTGCGGCCTCACCGCGAGCCCTTTCGACTACGGCCTCGATAAACGGTGTCTTCCCGCTGGTGTCCGCGTCGCGATTGGTGAGATGCTCGCGGGCCAGGCGGTCCTTCAGAGCCTCCTACGCTTCCGCCGTTTCCGCCGTTTCCGCGTTGGGTCCCCAGGTAGTCATGGAAGAGGAGATGGCGGTGCCAGAACGCGGTGGCAGTTTCCACCATGTGCACGTGGTGTGTCCTCCCTTCCGAAGGGCCTTCCGATTGTATCGGCGTTCCGGTAGCCAGTTCTCGTATCCGCGCACGTATTCGTAACCGATGTCGGCTAGGGGCTCGATACATCCCCGCCCGTCAGAGGGTTGCCGGAGCCCAGGCATTATGTCGATGATGGGCTTGGCGCCAAGACCGGGCGCAGCGGTGCTCCCGACGTGTTCGAGGGCCTCCAGGTACGATCCGATTTGTTTTCGGATGAGCTCCGATTCGGCGTGAAAGAGGCGTGGCCACTGGGGGTCGTACGGCACGATGATGACGGGAGGCTTGGTCATGATGCGGCGGGAGGCAAGATGCGGGGTCGATGCTTAGGATTTGGCATGGGTTCCTACCCCGAATCCTGATGAACAACCAACGACTCTCCGGAGGGGACGATGGCGCTGCCAGCCTTCGAGGATCTTGCTTCCATCAACGATCTGTTGGCGGGATTCCCCCATCCTTGGTTCTTGGCCGGGGGGTG